>JABFXT010000552.1 GCA_013361595.1 Nocardia sp.
CAGTTCCCGGACGAGTTCAGGTTTGGCACTCATTCTGCTCCTGTGTATCGAGCAGTGGCCGGCAGCCGCGACAACCACCGCCGACCCCAGGTTTACCCGCACGACGATATGCCGAATCTTCACGAACGTAAGGGCATTCACAACTGGTGTTATCTGCCTGCAATTTGTGCTGTGCCACACCGCCGACGGGTGACGCCGACGCTACCGCAGGGCGGGCACAGGCCACCCCGCGCGATTCTCCAGCGGCGCGGGGAACTACCCGGCGGACGGTCCCGTCCCACTCGATTCGCCCGGCGCGAGCCGGCGGCGCAGGAACAACAGCTGATGTGCCACGGCCGCATCGAAGAACGGATTTCCCGGCCAGATACCGAAATGGTCGCAGGGATAGTGACGCACCTCGGCGCGGGCCGCGAACGCCGCCTTCGCCGCGGCATGGGGCGGCGCGCCGCGATCGAAATCGGCGATCTGCACCAGAACGGGAAGGTTCAGCGTGGCGGCGGCGCGGGCGGGCCGGTAGCCGGCGAGCTGGGCCAGCACACTCGGATCGATCTCGTTGCGCCAGGTGGGGCCGGCCAGTGCGCGGTAGGCGTCGTGGTAGCCGTCGATCGTCAACGCGGCAACCGCACCCGGCCGCCCCACCAGCGGGATGAGGCCGGAACCACCGGTCGCACCGGCCAGCCGGGCCCGGGCGGCCCCGAACGCGCCGCGCAGTACCCCCGGGACACCGCTCTCCTGGATTGCCAGGACACCGGCCGCCCGGCCGTCGACCAGCGGGGTCACCGAGACGATCGCCGCGAGGGCGGCCCGGACGCCGGTCGCGTGGGGCGGGGTGGCGCCGGCGGCCGCACCGGCCGCGAAGACGTGACCGCCGGAAAGCGAAACACCCCACAGCACCACCCGGCGTGGATCCACCCCCGGCAGCCCCGCGGCGGCGAGCACAGCGGCCCGGTAGTCGGCCAGCTGCTCGGCCATCCGCACCCGTTGCCGCGGCCGGCCCCCACTGGCGCCGAAATACCGGAAGTCGAAGGCCAGGACGTCGATCCCGGCCGCGGCGTAGGCCCGCGCGAACGGTTCCAGGCCGGAATCCTTGGTCCCGCCGAAGCCGTGTGCCATCACCGCCACCGGACGACCGGCCGGTCCTTCGAGGTCGGCGCTCCCGGCCGGGAAATGCCAGGCATGACAGTCCGCGTCGCCGGAGCGGAAGGTCACGGTGGCCGGCTCGGCAGCGGTGGCCGGGCCCGGGGTATCGCGCAGAGTCATCGGTCGTTCCTCGTGGTGGGGGGTGCGACGGGGTCGGGGTCGGTGCCGTAGATCGACCGCAGCCAGACGGTGACCACCGATTCGAGATAGCGTTCGCGGTCCAGCCCGGCGTCGAAGGTCAGCCGCTCGAGCAGGCGCTCGTTGAGCAGGAGCAGGACATCGGCGAGCGCGGCGGCATCACCGCCGGCCGGGGCACGACCGGCAGCGCGTTCGGATTCGATCATCGCGGCGATGGACGGGATGAAGGCCTGGCGGTCGGATTCCCACAGGTCACGCACGCCCGGCGAGGCGCTGCGGGCGGCCAGGACCGCACTGTAGAGATGACGGTTGCGGTCCCAGAACTCGATGAGCGCGCGGATCGTCCGCTCGATCCGTTCGGCCGGCGGACCGCCCCCGACGAGGATGTCGTTGACCGCGAAGACTTCCTCGTAGGTCTGCTCCAGCGCGGCGGCCACGGCCGCGGCCTTGTTCTCGAAGTAGAAGTAGAACGCGGATCGGGTCAGCCCGGCTCGCCGGGAGATCTCGGCGATATTGACGGTGTCGAGCTGACCGCCGTTGTCGCGCAATAGTTCGTCCAGCGCCGCCAGCAGCGCACTGCGCCGCCGGTCGCCGTGCTGTGGCGCCCGCCGGTCGGTCCGGGGCCGGGTGGTCATCCGGCCCGGCCCAACGGTACCGGGCCCTGGGTACGGGCCCGGCGCAGCCCGGCGGGTATCTCGGCGAGCCGCAGATCGCGTTCGTAGACCCAGTAGTCCAGCTGCTGGGTGTGCCGGGGCCGGTCCACCACATGGCCGGTGAATCGCTGCTGATCAGCGGCGATGATCCGGCGCATCGCCGCCACCGGCGGGGGCCGGTAGTGCCCGCTCGCGTACGCGGCCACCAGCCGGGCCTGGCATTCGACGAACGGGAACAGGGTGGGGAACGGCTGGGCGAATCCCACGAAGGCGAGATCGTCGATACCCGGGGCGAAAATACGTTTGTACAGCGAGATCCGATTGTCCGGCGCGCTGAGGAACTCCGGATCGAAGAACGGGAAGGTGATGTTGTAGCCCGTGCAATAGATGATGACGTCGAAATCCTTGGCCGTCCCGTCCACGAAATGCACCGTGCGACCGTCCAACCGGCTCACATCGGGTTTGGCGACGATATCCCCGGAGCCGAGCCGCAGCGGGAGTTCCACCGATTGGGTGGGATGGGCCTCGAAGAATTTGTGGTTCGGCGCGGGCAGCCCGTATTTCACCGGATCGCCCGAGACGAACGGAGTGAAGACCTGGGTGATCTTGCGCTGCCAGGACAACGGCACATAGGGAACGGTAGATCGGA
>JABFXT010000582.1 GCA_013361595.1 Nocardia sp.
AACGGTTGTGTGCTCGCGGATCTGCATGTGAAATAGCGGGGTCAGCTGCGGCACGAGGACACACCGCTCGATATCGCCATGTGGATCGAGCAGTTGCGGGCGGTCGACTTCACCGTCGCCTACGAGGTGCGGGCCGCGGGCGCCGCACCCGGATCGCCCGCCGCGGTCACCGCGACCACCCAGTTGGCAGCGTTCGATATCGAGACCCAGCGGCTGCGCCGTCTCAGCGGTCCCGAGCGGGAGTACCTCGCGCAATGGTTGGAAGCGTGAGCGAGTCGGGCCCGGAGGCGGTAGTGCGATACCTTCGCCTGCGCTTCGGCCTCCGCGTCGGCGTGTCGACCGGTTGCCGGCGTTCGCTCATGCCCGATGGATACGGTGTGCGCGGGTCAGCGGTACCGCTGGCGTCGTGACGACCGACCAGCGGACCCTGTCCGTCCCGGACCCGGCCGAACGCGAGAACCTGGCCACCTTCCTCACCCGGGCGCAGCGACTCGATCCGGCCGCGGTGGTCCGGTTGCGCCGTCGCGGTGACGGGATGGTGGCGGCCTGGGTAGCCACCGGCTTCGAGGCGCTGGCGACCCGGACGGTGGCCGCCGAACTGGCCGTGGACGATGTGACGGTCGGCGCGGACACCGTCCTCGCCGGCCTCAGCGCGGCCGGGCCGATCGATCTGGGGTTCTCACTCGATTCGGCATGGCGGGGCGCGCTGCCTCCGGACAGCGGGTTCGGGCATATCGACGATCTACCCGCTCGCACCCTGGTCGAACTCGCCGAACGCGGGGCCGACCTGGCCAAGGAACACGGTTCCGGGCACGGTCCACCGGCCTCGCTGCTGGACCAGACCGTGCTGACCGTCTCGGCCGGTGCGGTGCGGGTGCAGGTGCCGATGCGGGTGGTTTTCGCACTCACCGCCATGGACTTCGTCCCGGACGCGGGGGAGCGGGCCGATGCCGAGCGGATTCCGTCGGGCGAACTGGTCCGGGTACGAGCGAGCAACACCTGGTTGCGGTTGGACGCCCGCTACGGTTCCGTCGCACGCCGGCGAGCCGGTGGGCTCTCGCTGACTCCGACCGCCGGGGCCTGACGCCCGTTCCGTCGTCGGCGCGTCAGGCCGCGCCCTCACCCAGATACTGCAGCCACACCGGGTCCAACTCGTTGACCGTGGTCAGCAGACGCCAATGCGGGCCCTTGGGCGATATCAGGGGCGCGCGCAGTGCCCAGCCCAGCTCGCTGAGCAATTTATCGGCTTTGCGGTGGTTGCACGGTGCGCAGCTCGCGACGCAGTTCTCCCAGCTGTGCTCGCCACCGCGGCTGCGCGGGATGACGTGGTCGATGGTTTCGGCCTTGCCGCCGCAATACCCGCAGCGGTACCGGTCCCGCTGCATGAGGGCGGCCCGGGTCATCGGGACGCGGGCGCGATAGGGGACGCGGACGTAGGTCCGCAGCCGGATCACCGACGGAATGGCGACAGCGGCGCCTGCGGAGTGCAGAACGGGCCCGGTGGGGTCGTGGTGCACCGCATCGGCCTTGTCACAGACCAGCAGGACGATCGCGCGCCGGGCCGTCAGCGCGGTGAGCGGTTCGTAGGTGGCATTGAGCAGCAGCACGCGGCGTTTCAGCCAGCTGATGGGCTGCGGTGCGGCGAGATGGTGAGCGGAATCGCTCTCGGAGGAGGAGCCGAGATGAGAAGCGGTATCGGCATTGTGCCGGGTGGCCGCGTGATCGGACAGCAATTGCAGCGGAGGAGCCCCCGACCCACGAGCGTGGACGTCGGCGGGCTTCAGTTGTCGGTGGCGTATCGCCTCCGGTGATCGGGCGCCGGTCCGTTGCTTCATGTCGACCCCAAATTCTGCGTTTCAAGATCATGTGGTATCTCGGCGGAGACAGAACCCAGTTGACCATGGAAAGCCCCGCAGCGCACGGTTATTTTGCACAATGGCCGGTTAACTGTCGTTGAAGCGATGTCCGGCGGCTACCCAGCCGGAAACACCAGGTGTGGGCGGTCACATCGGTGGCGGAGGCGGCGAATCTGCGAACCGGTGTCCGCGCGGGCACAATGGACGGCGCATCCGGCGAAACGAGAGGGTTCATGACTTCGGGCAACGCGGCTTCGGGTACTCCGGCGGGCGAACAGGCCACGCTCTCTTTCTACGAGGCCGTCGGCGGGGAGGAGACCTTCCACCGGCTGGTGGCCGTCTTCTACCGCGAGGTCGCCGCCGACGAGGTGCTGCGCCCCATGTACCCGGAAGAGGATCTGGGCCCGGCCGAACGCCGCCTGCGGATGTTCCTCGAACAGTACTGGGGCGGCCCGCGCACCTACTCCGACGAACGCGGTCATCCGCGGCTGCGGATGCGGCATATGCCCTTCCAGGTCGGCCCGGTACAGCGCGACGCCTGGTTGCGCTGTATGCGTATCGCCGTCGCCGAGATCGAACCCGAAGTTCTCGACGACGAACATCGGCGCCAGCTGCTCGACTACCTCGAAATGGCGGCGAACTCGCTGGTCAACTCGGCCTGGTGACGATCGGCCGAGGTATGGGCACGCGCCGGTAGGCCCATCCCTCGGTGAAC
>JABFXT010000521.1 GCA_013361595.1 Nocardia sp.
CAGCAACACCCCCTGGAAGAACTGATCGGCGCTCAGTCCCAGCAGCCGGACGACCTCGTCGCCGATCTCGTTGATCCGCGACAGGTTGGTGCCCTGCCCGTCCAGCCAGGCCAGCGTCGCTTTGGCGTTCTCCACCCGTGTTCCGCTACCGCGCAGTTTCGGCCGCTCGAATTCCGGCTGCCGGGTGAGCCGGAGCCGCCGTCCACCCAATGTCGCTTCGAGGACCACCTCGGGGCGGATCTGCGCGGCCGCGTGATCGGAATGCAGCCGTTTGTCGCCTCGCGCCCCCGGCACCCGCCCGTAGAGCGCATAGGCGATTGCGTCGAGCACCGTGGTCTTACCGGCTCCGGTCTGCCCGTGCAGGAGGAAGAGTCCGTCCGCGCCGAGTTCGTCGAAATCGACCGAGGCCGTTTCGGCGAACGGGCCGAAGGCCGTCATCTCCAGCCGGTGCAACCTCATGCGGTGAGTTCCGAATCGGCGGTCGCCGACGCACCGATATCGGCACGGACCACCTCGGTTTCCCGCACCGCCGCCGCCATCGCCCGCGTCAGCCAGTCCATCTCGGACGAGTTCGGCTCACCACGCACATCGGTGAGGAAGGTGCGGGCGATATCGGTATCGTCGCGGCCACGCACCCGCTCCCGGTATCGCAGCGCCGGGTCCCCCTGCGGGCGCTCCCATTCCACGTGCACCGCGTAGGGAAAGCGCTCGCGGAGTCTGCGCATGGCGTCCACCGGCCGGGCGTAGTCGGTGAGCGATACCGACACATAGTGCTGTTCGGCGCTCTCCCACGCGGGATCGGCCAGGAGGTCTTCGAGTGTCCCGGTGAGCCGGCTCAGACCGCGGATCACCGGCAGTTCACGGCCGGCCACCCGCGCGCGGCCGGTGGCGTCCAGATCCACCAGCCAGGCCTGTTTGCGATGGGTGCTCTCCCCGAACGAATACGGCAACGGCGAACCCGAATATCGCACCGAATCGGCGAGGGTCTGCGGCGAATGCAGATGCCCGAGCGCCACATAGTCGAATCCCGGCTCGGTGAACATGGCCAGTGGCACCGTCTCCACCCCGCCCACCGAGATGGACCGCTCCGACCCGGCCGCCGCGCCGCCCACTACGAACGCGTGCGCGAGCAGTACCGTCCGGGTGCCCGGCCGCTGCCGGCTGTCGGTCCGGATCCGGTCCAGCACCGCTTCGAGCACCTCGGCATGCGAACGGGCCTGCGGCACCCCGAGCTCGCCCCGGCAGATCTCCGGCTCCAGATACGGGATCCCGTAGAAGGCGACCTCCCCGTGCTCGTCGGACAGCAGCACCGGGCGACCCGAATCGGCCACCGTGGTCCGTAGATACAGCCCGCCGGCCGCCGCGAAACTCGCGCCCGCCCCGAGCCGCGTCGGCGAATCGTGGTTACCGGAGGTGGCCACGATCCGCGCCCCCGCCGCCCGGATCGCCTCGAACCCCCTGTTGCACACCGCGATCGCATCCGCGCTGGGGATCGATCGGTCGTAGACGTCGCCGGGAAGTACGACGGTGTCCACGGCTTCGGCGGCGACGAGCTCGGCGATCGCTTCGAGTACCCGCGACTGGTCGGCCAGCAGGTCCACGCCGTGAAAGGTGCGACCGATATGCCAGTCCGACGTATGCAGGATTCGCATGACCGCGAATTTAGGGCAACTCACCGACAGCTTCAACGCCGGTGCCGATACCCGGGACGGCACACCGGCAACACGCCGAGAGTGCCCTGCTCCCTGGCGGTACCGGACCGGTACCCGGCGCTACGCATGTCTCTAATGCGCCATCGTGTTGCGCGCCACCCATATCCCTTGACGGTATGGATTCGGCCGCCGACCACGCGTTCCGGACAATCGTGGGACCGGACCGGCCGTGCCGTAACACGGTCGACCCTTCCGGACGATAGTGTTTCCTACGTGGCTGCTTCCCAACGAGTGAATTCCCGGGTGCCCGCGCCGCAACGTTCGTTATTGCCGACGGTGCCGGGTGTCCCGGCGTATGCCGCGGTTCTCATCGCTGCGGCCTGCACCTTCCTGGGTTTCCTCATCGATGCCCTCGGCGACGTCACGGACCTCACCGGCACCTTCAGCGCGTTCTACATCCTCGGATGTCTGGCCGCGGTGGCGGCGGTGCGGTTCCGCGGCCTGTTCACCACCATGGTGTTACCGCCGCTACTGCTGTTCGTGGCCGTACCGATCGCCTATCGCCAGCTCACGGGGACCAGCACCGCCTCGCTCAAGGACATCCTGCTGAACCTGGCGATCCCGCTGGTGCACCGCTTCCCGCCGATGATGCTGGCCACGGTGCTGGTGCTCGTCGTGGCCGGTATCCGGATCGCCCAGTTCCGCTCGGAGAACGCGGCCCAGGAGACGGCCGCCGCCCGGCGCGGGACCAGCTGGGGCCGTAGCGAGCGGCGGGCCCGCGGCGAATCGACAGAGCGGGCGGAGAGCAGGTCCCGGCGCGATACCGCGAAGCGGCCGAACCGCGGACCGACGAAACGTGCCGCGGGCGGCGAGGGCAAACCGGCGCGGGCGAACAAGCTGTCGCGCGCCGAGACCC
>JABFXT010000101.1 GCA_013361595.1 Nocardia sp.
ATCCACAGTCGGCGCGGCTGGTGGGTATCGGAGTCGGCACCGTCCTCGCGCTCGGCTGGGGGCTGGCGGCCGCGGTGGGCGCGGTCTCCGGTGTGCTGTCGGCGCCGCTGCTGTTCCTGGAACCCAACATGATGGGCGGGGTTCTCATCTACGCCTTCGCGGCCGCCACGCTCGGCGGGTTCGACAGTCCCGGCGGCGCCGTGGCGGGCGGGCTGATCGTCGGTGTCGCGGAAACCCTGGCCGGTGCCTACCTCGATGTGGTCGGTACCGAACTCAAGATCGGCGTCCCGCTGGTGATCATCCTCGGCGTGCTGTTGCTGCGCCCCCAGGGCCTGTTCGGCACCGCGGTGGTGGAAAGGGTATGAGCGATATGGGAATCCGGAACTCGCTGCCGGAGCACACGGCGGCCACTCCGGCACCGGACCGCCGGGGTATCCGCCGGGCCAGGGACCGCAAGATCGGCGCATCGTGGCCGCTCGCGGCGGGCCTGCTGGTGGCCGCCTGCTGGGCACCGTTCGAACTCTCCCCGTTCCACACCTTCCAGCTGTCGCTGGCCATGGTCTACGCGGTCGCGCTGCTCGGCCTGAACCTGCTGGTGGGGCATACCGGGCAGATATCGCTGGGGCACGGGGCGTTCTTCGCGGTCGGCGCCTACACCGCGGCGGTCATGATGGATCGCTGGGACACCCCCTATCCGCTGACGTTGCCGGCCGCGGCGGCGGCGGCGTTCCTGCTCGGTCTCGGGTTCGGTATCCCGGCACTGCGGTTACGGGGGCTGTACCTGGCCCTCGTCACGCTGGCGATCGCGATCTTCCTGGTACCGCTGCTCAAACGATTCGAATCGGTGACCGGGGGTTCCATGGGTCTCACGCCGGCCAAGCCACGCCCGCCGGCCTGGACCGGGCTGGCCGAGGACCAGTGGCTGTACTTCCTGGCGCTGGTGGTCACCGTGCTGAGCTACCTCCTGGTCGCCGGGCTGCTGCGATCCCGGGTGGGCCGGGCCCTGCACGCCCTGCGGGACAACGAGATCGCGGCCGAGGTCATGGGTGTGCGCCCGGCCTTCTACAAGACGATGGCCTTCGCCTGGGGCGCCGCGTTCGCCGGAATCGCCGGCTGTGTCCACATCTGGCTGATCGGCTATGTCGCACCGGATTCGTTCACCCCGACCCTTTCCATCACGCTGCTCGCCGGGCTGGTCGTCGGCGGTCTCGGCGGACAGTGGGGGCCATTGCTGGGCGGCCTGTTCGTCATGTACGTCCCGAGTTTCGCCCAGGACGTCGACCAGGCCGCGCCCGGAATGATCTTCGGACTCCTGATCATCGCGGTCATGTACCTCGCGCCGAATGGATTGGCCGGACTCGCCGGCCGGGCGGCGCACTGGCTCGGACACCGAGCGGGGAAAGGAAGAACCCATGCGCACTAAAGCGATACGGGCGGTGGCCACCGCGGCCGCGGTACTGTTCGCGGTCGCCGGCTGCGGCGATCGCGAGGAGACCGGCGGTGCCGTCGCCACCGGCGACTGCCAGGGCCAGCAGACCACCGGCCTCACCGATACCGGGATGAAGCTGGGCGGGGTGTTCCCGTTGTCCGGCCCCGCCTCGGCCTACGCCGAACTTCCCGAGGGTATGCGAGCGTACTTCGACTACGTGAACGCCGAACAGGGCGGAATCGACGGTCGCAAGGTCGAATACCTCCTGCGCGACGACGGATACCAGCCGCCGAAGACCGTGGAGGAGACCCGGCGCCTGGTCGAACAGGACCAGGTGTTCGCGGTCCTGTCCACCCTCGGCACCCCGACCTCGGCCGCGGTGTGGGACTACCTCAACCAGCATGAGGTTCCGCAGATCTTCGTCGCGGGTGGCGCCACACAGTGGGGGGTGGGCGACGCGCATCCGTGGACCATCGGATGGCAGCCGAGCTACCGGTCCGAGGGGCAGGTGTTCGCCCGGTACGTGAAGGAACGCACACCGGACGCGACGGTTGCCGTGCTCTACCAGAACGACGATTTCGGCAAGGATCTGCTCGCCAGTTTCACGGAGGAAACCGCGGGCAGCGGGGTGCGGGTGGTCGCCGAACAGAGCTACGAGGTCACCGATCCCACAGTGGATCCGCAGTTGCGCAACTTGGCCGCTTCGAAAGCCGATGTGCTGCTGAACTTCGCCACCCCGAAGTTCGCCGCGCAGACCCTGGCCGCCGACGCGCGCAACCCCGAATGGAATCCGCTGCATATCCTCACCCAGGTCTCCAGCACCATGAGCGTACTCACCCCGGTCGGCCTGCCCAATGTGCAGAACGTCGTCAGCTCGGTGTTCGTGAAGGATCCGGCCGATCCGCAGTGGGCCGGGGATCCCGGAATGAAGCTGTACCGGGACAAATTGGCACAGTACGCGCCCGGCGCCGACCCCACCGACGGATACACGCTGGTGGGCTGGGCGATGGCGCAGAGTTTCCACAAGACGTTCGACGCGGCGTCCTGTAAGACCCGCGAGGGACTGCGCGACGCCATGCGTTCGCTCGACGATGTCGCGATCGACCTGCTGCTGCCCGGGATCACCCTGCGCACTGGTG
>JABFXT010000468.1 GCA_013361595.1 Nocardia sp.
AAACGCCGCCACGCATGATGTTCCTGCCGGCCGGATCGAGGCCTCCGCGCCACCCGCGAGTCCGGCGCGTCCCGCCCGCCACAGCGACTACGCGGTGCTGTTGCGGCGGGTGCGCGATGCGGGTCTGCTGGATCGGCGCCCGTGGTATTACGTCTGGAAGGGCGGGGCCGTACTGCTGGCATTGGCCGCCGGATGGACCGCGTTCGTGCTGATCGGCGAGTCGTGGTGGCAGCTGGCCACGGCCGCTTTCCTGGCCGCGCTCTTCGCCCAGTGCGCATTTCTCGGTCACGACGCCGGACACCGGCAGATCGTCGGCAGCCGACGTCCGGACTATTTCCTCGGGGCGCTGTTCGGAAACCTCGCCATCGGAGTGAGCATCGGCTGGTGGACCAGCAACCACAACCGGCACCACGCGCATCCCAACACCGAGGACGCGGATCCGGACATCATGGGCGTACTGGCGCATTCGAGTGTCCGGGCCCGCGCGGCCCGTGGCCTGCGCCGGCTGATCTTCCGCTACCAGGGATGGCTCTTCTTCCCGATGCTGCTCCTGGAGGGCGCCAGCCTGCACTTCTCCAGCGCGCGGGCGATCGTCCGCCGCGACATCCCCCGGCGCGGGCTCGAGGCGACACTTCTGCTCGCGCACGCCGCCGGTTATCTGACCATCGTGTTCCTGGTGCTGCCGCCGGTACAGGCGGTTGCCTTCATCGCGGTCCAGCAGGGGTTGTTCGGGCTCTACATGGGGACCACGTTCGCACCCAACCACAAAGGTATGGAGGTACTCCCGGCCGGCGACAACACCGACTATCTTCGCCGCCAGGTGCTCACCTCACGCAACGTCCGGGGCGGAGTGGTCGTCGATACGGCGTTCGGCGGCCTCAACTACCAGATCGAACACCACCTCTTCCCGTCGATGCCCCGGCCCAATCTGCGGCGCGCGCAGCCGATCGTCGCCGCGTACTGCGCGGAAATCGAGGTGCCGTACTGCGAGACGGGACTGATCGACTCCTACGTCCAGTCGGTGGGGCACCTGCATACCGTCGGCCGGGCCGCGGGCGCCACACGATCCGAGTAACGGGTCGCGTCCTCCACCCGAACGGACCGTCAGGAAACGCGGTTCCGGGCCGTATGCGCACGCCACGGTTCGAGTGCGACCGCCGCGGCCCCGGCGACCGCCTTCTGCACAGTCTCCGGGTCGTCAGGACGACCGGCGTCGTCGAGCAGGGCCTGCAGTGCGCCGCTGACAGCGCCGATGAATGCTCCGGTCAGCGCGGCGGCACTCACCCGATCGAGCCGGTCGGGAAAGGCTTGTGCGAGGTGCCGGGCGATCTCCTGCTGGGCATCGAATTGCATCTGTAGCGCTCGCCCGCGAACGGCGGGAACAGTGCGGATCAAGCGGGTGCGAAGCACCGCCAGCGGGCTGACCATTTCGTCGCTGGCGGTCGCCACCCGGGTCAGCGCACGGAGCAGCACATCCGCCGGTTCCTCCTGGGGGCCGCGATCGGCGATGGCGGCGAGGGTGGCCTGCACCCGGCTGTCGCTCTCCGGGAACAGCAACTCTTCCTTGCTGGCGAAGTAGCCGAAGAACGTGCGCGCGCCGATATCGGCCGCGGCCGCGATATCGGCGACGGTCGTCTCGTCGTAACCCCGACTCTCGAACAGCTCCGTCGCGGCGTCGATCAGCGCTCGACGGGTGCGGGCACGCTTGCGGTCGCGGAGAGACATCACCGCAGAATACGGCATCGCGCGCAAGTCGGCATTCAATGCATTGTCGCATTCATTGCAATTTTGCACTCACTGCAACTAACATGGCGGTCATGACCGACGTCTTGATCTCCGGAGCCGGAGTGGCCGGCTCGACACTCGCCTACTGGCTGGCGCGCAGCGGATTCCGGGTCACCGTGACGGAGCGCTCCCCCGGCCTGCGATCGAGCGGGAACCCGGTGGATGTGCGCGGACCGGCTCTTCCGGTGGCACGGGAGATGGGGATCATGCCCCGGCTGCGTGAAGTCGCCACCCACACCACCGCCATGCGATTGGTCGACGCCGCGGGCCGGCGGGTGACGACTGTGGCCATGCCCGCCGCCGGCGGGGACGAAGTCGAGGTGCCCCGCGCCGATCTCGCCGCCGTCCTGAACGAACACGTGCGCGACGAGGCCGAATTCCTGTTCGACGACACCGTCGCCGAACTCCGCACCGACCCGCACGGCGTGGACGTCACCTTCGACCGCTCGGCGCCGCGTCGTTTCGACCTCGTGATCGGCGCGGACGGTCTGCATTCGACCGTCCGGCGGCTGGCCTTCGGCCCCGAGCGCGAATTCGTCCGCCCCACCGGCCTCCTGGTCGCGACCACTCCCCTCGGGCGGCCGGTCGAGCACCGGCACGACGTGCTCATCCAGAACACGCCGGGCCGGCTGGTCTCCGTCCATCCCGGCCGTGACGAGCCGATCGTCGCGTTCATCTTCCGCAGTCGAATCGGCGATATCGACCACCGCGACACCGATCTGCACAAGCGGATCGTCACCGCCGCCTACGCCGATCTCGGCTGGCAGGTGCCGCAGCTCCTC
>JABFXT010000102.1 GCA_013361595.1 Nocardia sp.
ACCCCATAGGGGCCGTTCCGGCGCCGAAGCCGTAGCTGGTGAGCAGGGTGGGTAGCCAGGAGGAGAAGACGTAGTAGACCGAGAAAATGAGGAAGGAGAACCCCCAGAGCAGCATGGTGCGGCGGCGTACCGCGGGATCGAAGAGGCGGGCCACCGAAGCGCTGTGTGCGGCATCGGTGGGCTCGACCGGGCCCAGGACGGCGTCCGCGTCCGGCAGGCCCAGCCACAGCAGGGGGAACAGCAGGGCCGAGGCGAGCGCCCCGGCGACGAACACCGACTGCCATCCGTGGTCACCGATGAGCCGGCTGCCCAGGAGCCCGGCGAGCAGTGCGCCGAGCGAGATACCCGTCGTCACGAACACCGCGATGGACTGGCGCAGCCGCGGCGGATTGAGGGCGGTGGCGTGGGCGACGGCCGCGGGCATCACCGCACCGAGACCGAGGCCGGTGGCGAAGCGCAGCGCGGTCAGTTCCCAGATGGACGGCGCCGCGGCGGTGAGCAGGGAGCCCACCGTGAACAGCAATACGGCCGCGAGCACGACCCGCCTGCTCCCGAAGCGGGCGACCAACCGGCCGACCGCGATATATCCTGCTGCGACGCCGAGGCTGGTGAGTGAGAGCGCCGGGGTGAAATGCGACGCCGGGACATCCCATTCCGCGGCGAGCGCGGGTATCGACAGACCCAGGGCGATGGTGTCGTAGCCGTCGAGCACGACCGCGACGAAGGTCAGGGCGAGCACGATCCGGTTGGGGCGCGTGACTGTACTCGCCACCACGATGGCGGGGCGGCTCACGGTGATGTTCCGGGAGCGCCCGCGAATCGGCCGTCGGCGGGCATCGCGGAATACCGGGCTACGGTGGCCGTGGCTACGGCGAGTGGAGTCATCCGCGGGCGACGAGATCGGGACGTGCGGCGCGGGCGGAGGTCTCCAGCCGTCCGAGCAGGACCTCGAGGGCGGCCACTTCCGACTCGTCCAGGCCGGCGAGCATCGACCGCAGTACGGCGAAGTGTTCGTCGGCGATCACATCGACCAGCCCGCGCCCCCGCGCGGTCATCTCGACGTAGACGATGCGCGCGTCGGTGGCGTCGCGGGTCCGGGTGACCAGGCCCGCCTCCTCGAGGCGCTTCACCCGCAGGGACAGGCCGCCCGTGGTCACCAGGGTCTGCTCGGCCAGTTGACCGGCGGTGAGCCGATGGTCGGGCACCGCGCGGCGCAGGCAGGCCAGGACGTCGAAACCCGAATCGGTGATGTCGTGCCGTTCGAACGTCGCGGCGATGGTGGTCTTGTAGACGAGGAAGCCGCGATGCAGCCGGCCGAATACGCGCAGGGCGGAGACATCGAGCTCCGGGCGGGCGACAGCCCAGTTCGCCACGATGACATCCACTCCGTCCACAGCGCCGAGCGTACCGCCGGGCAGCGACTACGGTTCTACCGAACGTGGCCCGGCCGGTGCACGTGGCCGAGTCCGACGGAACAGGAGACTTCTCGATGACGGTTCCGATACCGCTACCCATCGTGCTGCTCGGCTACGGACCGGTGGCACGCGGTTACGCTGCCGTGCTGCGCGCGCGCCGCACGGAATTCCGCGGCCGGTACGGTGTCGATCCGCGGGTCGTCGCGATCCGGGGGCGGGAACGCCAGATCCTGATACCCGACGGTGGCGAACCTCCTGATCGGAGCCGGTGGGCGGCGCGCACTCCGCTCGGCGAACTGCTGGCCGCGGCCGCGCCCGCGGTCGTCGCGCAAGCGGTGCCGTCACATCCCGCGGGTGCGGCGGAGGCGCTCGCCGACGGGCTCACATCGCTCGCCGCCCGGGCGCATCTCGTGACGGCGACCAAATCGCCGCTGCTCACCGGTTGGTCCGAACTGCACGCGGCGGCGCACAGATACGGCCGGGACATCCGGATCTCCGGGGCGACGGGGGCGGCGCTGCCCGCGGGGGACCTCGCCCGTACCGGACTCCGCGGGTTCGAGGTCGACGAGGTGGGTGGGTGCGTGAACGGGACGGCGAGTTTCGTACTCGACCGGCTCGGTGCGGGGATGACGACCGGCGCGGCAGCCGCGCGCGACCGGGGTATCGCCGAGGCGGACGCGACCGCGGATCTCTCCGGTGCCGACGCCGCGACGAAGATACGGCTCCTGGCCGGCCTGCTCTGGGGATGGGATGTCGCGGCCTGCCGGGTCGAGGCGGAACCGATCACCGCCGGCACCGCCGATCGCGCGGTGCGCGCGTCCGGGCGCGGGGCGGTGCTCCGGCAGATCGCGTCGGCGCGGGCCGGCGATCCCGGCCGGGTGCTGGTCGCGCTGCGGGAGTTCCCCCGGACGGCGGTGCCGTTCGGTGCGCTGACCGGGCCCGAGAAGGCCGTCGAGTTCCGCTGCGGCGAGGCGGGTGACATTACCGTCTCCGGCGGCCGGTCGAGCCCGCTCGGCGCGGCTCTGGCGATGGTCAAGGACACGCTCGCGTTACTGGTCGATCCGGTGTCCGGCCGGGCGCGGACGCTACCGGTCGTCGAGTAGCCGGTACAGCGTCGCGGTGACGGCGGTGGTGGCCATCTCGGCCGCG
>JABFXT010000422.1 GCA_013361595.1 Nocardia sp.
GCCGGAGCAGTCGCGCCCTGGCTCTCGGCCCGGGCCGCGGCCGCCGCCGAACGGTCGGCGCGGGCCGACCGGGCCGAATTCGCCGCACACGCGCTCACCGTGCTCGACCATGCCGCCGAACTGCGGGTCGCCGGAAAACTCGCGTCCGCGATGGACACCGCGGCCGCCGCGACCCGACGAGCGCTGGCCGCCGAGGACCGGGCCGCGGGCCGCAACGCCTGGGCGGCGGCCGCGATACCGCTCGCGACCGGGGTGACCGTCCTGGCTGCTCTGCTGATCGGGATCATCGTCTACGGTCCCGACGGCGGCGCACCGGGCGCGATGACACCCATGGCGCTGACCGTCCTGGTCTTGCTGCCGCTGTCCGCGTTCGAGGCGACCGGCCCGTTACCGGCCGCGGCCCAGACCCTCACCGTGGCGCGCGCGGCGCTGCACCGGCTCCGTGCGGTATCGCCGGATCACCGGCCGGCGGAAACCGGTGGGACCGAGGCCTCCGTGGTCGCGGGCGCCGAGTTGTCCGCCGCGGCGGCGGCCGATACCCGGAAGCGGTTCGGCACCGGCGGATATCCGCACCCGTTCCCGTACGCCGACAGTCGCGCCGACGGTGTGGTGATCGGCTGGGTCGGTGACGGGCAGTGGCAGATCCCGGAGCGCCCCCAGGCGCCACGCGTAGTGGTGGTCGGGCCCAGCGGGGCCGGAAAGACCACTCTGCTGATGGCGTGGGCCGGTCTGTTCGACCATCCCGACGACCAGGTGCGGTTCTTCGCCGAGGACGCCCACCTGTTCGGTACCAGTGTCCTGGAGAACCTGCGGGTGGCCCGCGGCGACCTCGACGCCGAGACCGCCGAGCGGGCACTGCGCACGGTCGGGCTGGGCGACTGGCTGGACGCGCTGCCCGACGGCGTGCACACCGACCTCCCGGGCGGTGCGGCCGCGGTCTCCGGGGGTCAGCGCCGGCGGATCCTGCTCGCGCGGGCCCTGGTCTCGCCGGCGCGGGCACTGCTGCTGGACGAACCGACCGAACACCTCGACGCCGCCGCCGGCGCGGAACTGTTGCGTGCCCTGCTCGATATCGACAGCGGACTGGTCGCGGCCGACCGTGATGTGGTGGTGGTCACCCATCAGCTACCGGCCGGGCATCGAGCCGGCCTGGTCGTCACGGTCGACGAAACCGGCCAGGTGCGGGCCGCTTTCGCGGACGGGATAGCCACTCGTTACGCCCTCGACGAAATTCCGTTGCCGACTACCGCGGGTGGTGGCTAAGTTCGGAGTTACACAAGGAAGGAGGTGATCCCAAGAATGCAAATTCTCAGGACGCGTGAGGTGGCTACCAGCTGACGCTGTAGCCGGCTGTCCCCTGGATTCCCGATCGCTTCAGCGCTCAGCGAATCCACGGTAGCCACCCGGCCCCCGAGCCCCCGGTCCGTCCGACCGGGATCGGCCGCAACCACCGGTATTCCTTCCGGAGGCCACGCCGATACGGTTCGGGGGTCGTTCTGTGTCCGGGGGTAGCGCCGAGGGCGCTCCCGTCTATCCCGATGCGCTATCGGCCGGACGGGTCGCGGGTCAGCCGATATAGCGCTGCAGGCGGGCGGACAGACGCGGTTGCAGTGGACCGTCGGCCAGCACCCGTTCCTCCACGTAGGCCAGATCGCCGCCCTCGACGATTCCGTACAGGCGTTTGGCCCCACCGACCACCGCGCCGGTCTGGCTGCGGATGACCACGTCGGTGGCCAGCTCCCAGGACGACTGGGTCAACGCGGTGCCGTAGAACAATTCGACGATTCCGGTGCTGTGGGTCAGCAGCAGTTCCAGAATCTCGTCGTTGTCGTCCACCCCGACCCGCCAGAAACCACGTTCCCGCAGATCCGGACCGCCGTAACCGCCGTCGGATTCGACGAACCAGGAACGCGAATCCCAGCTCAGATAGTCGCCGCCGTCGTGGGAGACCACGATCTGCTGGCCGAAGCGATAATCCCCGCGCTCGGGGTTGTTGCCCTCGCCCTCGCCGCGCCACACGCCGACCATCGGCAACAGCGCCAGCATGGCCGGGTTCAGATCCGGGCCGAGGCGCAGATTCGCCGTATCGTCGGGCAGCGGGAGGTCCGGGAGCACCGGGATATTGCGGCCGCCGGTAGCCTTGGCGCGCTCGGCGGCATCGGCCACCGCCCGATCGCCGCTCAACGACGCCGGGTTCTCGCCGGAACGGCCGTGACCGTTCTGGCCGTGATCATCGGCCGGAGGCTTTCCGTTGCTGTTGTCGCTCGCTCGCTCGGCCGGATCGGAACCCTCGCTCGCGAGATCGCTCATGACTCGGTGAACAGCCGGTAGAAGACGTACAGGCCGAACCATCCGATGAGGATCGATACGGCGATCAGCAGAATCTCGAAGAAGAGGACCACGCTGTAATTCTAGGCGTCACCTCCGGCGCCGCGCGGTGGGGCCCTATCAACCCGTATCTATGGCCCCGCCTTCGGCGGGGCGGGCGGGGCCCTCGTGACCCCGGTTCTTCACTCCGCCGCTCAGTCGCTGCGCTCCTTCGCTCTGTCGCTCCAGAACCG
>JABFXT010000082.1 GCA_013361595.1 Nocardia sp.
AGGAGCTGTTTCTTCAGATGACGTGAGCGCGGATCATCCGTGGTCCGGGCACTCAGTGCCTTCCGTACCAGCTCGAGGAACCGCTGCCGCCCGACCCCGAAATTCAGGAACAGCTCCTCGGTAGTGGCACCGCCGAAGGGCGCCCATCGGATGGCGAAGACGAGCGCAGGTTTCGTACCCGGGTCGAGCGATCTGCGGGTTTCCAGAAAGCGGCATCGGTCCAACGAGGTACGGACCCAGGAGGCGGCGTCGGTGATCTTCCCGTCCATCGGGCCCGGTGCGGGCCCGGTCGCCCGTTCAGCGCTCATCGGCACCGCTATCCGTCCCGTACCGGTTTCCGGTGAACCCTGCCTCGGTGCCGACGGTGAAGACCGGAAATCTGTCCTCGCGGGGCGTCGGCTGGAACCGTACCCGCACCGGGTGGCACGGGGCCGGGGGGATTTCGCCCTCGAGGGAGGTGTAGACCCACGGACCTTCGTCGAGTTCGACGATCGCGATCGTGATCGCCGACGCCCTGCCGTCGGCACCGGTCCGGTCCACCACCCGCCACGACAGGATCGAACCGGCACCGGACGACGGCACCCAGTCGAGACAGTCGGACGCGCACGATGAACATTCGATGGTCAGCGGTGCGAACAATCGATCGCATCGTGCACACCGGCGGATCATCAGCGTGCTTCCCGCGCAGTGCGGGAGACCGCCACCGACGCCGGTGGTGTCTTTCGGGTGATCGGTTGGATACATGCGGACCTCGCGAAAACGGCTACTCGGTGGCACCACAGTGGCTGTGTCCGGGGTTACATCGCGACGGCCGAATGACCCACGACATACCTGTTTCCCTCCGATCACGACGTGTGCTCGCCCGGCCGCGGCGGCCCGTGCCCGACTCGGTGAGCAATGCTCTTCAGCATCTCTACCTGGAAAGATTTCGATTCTGTAGCCAGTCTGCCCGGTGTGGACCGGGAGCGGGGCACGATTGCCGGTGGAGTGGTGTCCGGGATCGCGGATATCCGTGGGTTCTACGACCGGATCGAATGCGGAAGTCCGGGCGGCCGACCCGGACCGCATACTCCGGCGGCACTGCCGAGTGCCCTTGCGGCCGGCGGCGGAATCCGGACCATCCGGTTCTCACTCATGGGAGCTGTGACTCCGGCACCGGGCTGGACTATTTTCGCAGGAGGACTCTTGCGGGCGACCGGCGAAAGCGGACAGTGAGCGATCAGAACAGAAATCCTCCGGACGGCCCCGGAGAGCGAGAAGAGGTATCGGCTGCCGAATCGGAGCCCCGGCCGGATCCCGGGCCCGGAAGTCCTCCCGCCGATGATCCGTCCCGCGCCGGCGAGGCGTTCGATGGCGTCGAGGCGAGCCCGGATCGGGCCCTGGCACGTCGGATCGCCGAATTGCTGGGCCGGGCCGGCCCGGCCGGGTGGCTTCGGCTGAACGCCGTATTCGCGCTGACCACCACCAGCGGTTTCGCCGAGGTGGTCTATTTCGACGGCGAGCGTTCGATACGGAAGGAGCCGGCCGCGCCGGTACTGGAATTGGTATCGCGACATCGGGCGCTGGTGGCCGAGTCGGATGGCGAGCCGTGGTGGCGGCTGCTGGTGGAGCTCGGTACCGCCGGCGAGCTCGAGGTCGAATACGACTTCGGTGACGAGCCGTTTCCGGAAGGCCAGTTGTTCGAACCCGATGCCTACCGCGCGGATCTGGCGGAATATCCACGCGAAGCGTTGCCGGTCTGGCTGGCGGCGTATGTCGGCCACGACAATCGCCTGTCTCGCACCCCGCAGGAGGCGGCGAGCCGGGCTCGGGCCGACCGGATGGCCGAGGTGTGGCCCGTGCTGGCGGAGAACCAGTTTCCGGACTTTCCGGTGATGTGGGCCCGCTGGGCATGTATCGCCGCCGCTTTCGTGGCGGTTCGATCCGAATGGGGTCCCCGGGTGTTGCCTTCGCTGGGCTGGTTCGAGAGCTCTCGCCGTAGCGGCTCGACCATGTATTCGCTGCCCGGTGACCGGGCGGTGCTGTCGGGCGGAGTGTGGGATTCGCCCGATCTGGACGCCTTCTACAACGACGGCGCCGAGTTGCCGAATTTCTATGCGGGAGCACCTGATTGGGTAGCGGACCCGGTGCTGAACCCGCGTGCTTCGACCGGGCTGCTGTCTTTCGTGTACTGGTGGGAATCCGGTCGCTGGTATCGCGGTGAGTCGCCGGACGCGGCCGATTGTTCCACCGCGGTACCCGGGGTGTGGACGGCGGACACGGTGATCGATCTGGTCGCCGGGTTGGTCGCGCGCTCGCCGGACGCGGAGCACCGAGCGGCCGCGACGGCGCTGGTATCGGCCGCGGAAGCCGGTGTGGTGACCCGAGGGACTGTGACGGGCCTGTTCGGCGACGAGACCCGTTTCGATATCGATGGGGCCATGTACCAGTTCTCCCTTGCCGGGGTGGTCGCGACGCTGCCGCAGCGGATGCCGGAGGGCGAGGCTGTTTTCCGGGTGCGCAGCTATATCGAAGGCCGTGGTCTGGATACCACCGGCTACCCGCTGGACCAGCTTGTGGCGGATCGGTTCAGCTGCGGCTGGATGGTGTACGTACCGGTGCCGCGCGGTGAGATCGCCATCGGCCGAGCGGTGTTCTACATCGCCGACGACGGAGTGCTGGAGCATTCGTCGTCGTCGGTGGCGCCGACAACTTTCGTGGAGAGCTTCGAAAAGCGTTATCGGGAACGCCAGGGGGCGTGAGGCGGGGCGGACCCGCACGCCGGATGGGGGCAGCCGTCGCGGTCCGCGGGCCCGACACCCGCCGCCACCGGCCCGGCCCGGTCGTATTCGGCCGGACAGCGGTTGTCCCCACCCCCGATCGCGATCCGGCGCCGCATCTGTGGTCGATACCGATGTGCCGGTCCTACCTATTCGCCGACGATCACATCATCGGATCAGGCGAGGAGGATGAGGCTGTATATGGAAACCATTCGGATTCTGGGGGCCGGCGAATGCGGGCTGCCGCTGGCGCATCGGCTGTTGCGTGCGGGTCTACCGGTCACCCTGACCGCCGCGCGGGACGCCGCGACGGTTCTGAACGGGACAGAGACCAGTACCCAGGTGAAGTTCGCGCCCACGCTCGATCTGGAGGAGGCCGCGGGACTGGGGCATTGGCGGACCCGGGCACCCGAGATACGAGGTATCCGGCTGGCCATGGTGATGGAGGGGCAGCGGGTGCTGGCCTGGACCGGCCGGTTCGGCCGGCCGGCGCAGAGCGTGGACCAGCGCACCGTTTTCGCGCGCTGGCTCACCGACTATGTGGACGCCGGCGGTGAGCTGGAGATCGCCGAACTCACGACGGCCGAACTCGAGCACCGGGCCGCCCGTGCCGATCTGACCGTGGTCACGCGGGCCACCGCGGAACAGGCGGCGTACTTTCCGGTCGACACCGGATGGCCGGCGGCGGGGCCCGCCCGGCAGCTGGCGGTTTTCTACCTGGACGGCGTCACTGCCGATCCGGACGATCTCGGCACCTATGTATCGCTGCCCGGACTCGGCGAGATCATCTCCTATCCCGGCCTGACCGGCGCGCCCGGTCAGGAACGTCGTTGCGAGATGCTGTTGATCGAAGCCCTGCCCGGCGGTCCGCTGGACGTCTTCACCGCGCAGGATTCGCCGGACGAACGGTTACGGCGGGCCGTCCGCCTGCTCGGATCGGTGCTACCCGCAGATCTCGCCGACCGCTATCGCGCGGCCGAACCGACCGACGGCGGCGCCAGTGCCATCGGCGCCGTGACCCCGAGGATGCGGCGTCCGGTGGGGACACTGCCCTCCGGCCGGCCGGTCCTCGGCGGTGGTGATGTGGTGTGCCGGATGGATCCCGGTGGGGCTCAGGGCGCCAACAGCGCCGCCCACTGCGCGGCGACCTATGCCGCCGCGATCTCGGCCCGGCCCGCGGGGCCGTTCGACCGGGCCTGGATGGATTCGGCCGCGGCGCCCTGGCTCGCCGGGACAGCCCATCCCGCGGCCCACTGGACCGCGGCTGTCCTCGCTCCGCCGCCCGAGATGCAGCAGTTCATGCTGGCGGCCCAGGGCGATCCCACGCTCGCGAACGCCTTCGCCGATACCTTCGCCCGGCCCGCCGATATGGCTCGGCTCGCCGCACTCGGCGAGAACGCTCGTCAACAGGTCGGCTGACCCCGGATCCGGCGGCCGGCGGGGTATGGGACCGCGGGCCGCTGAGCGGATCCGGGAGACGCCGCGATCAGGGCCGGGACTGCGGCGGTGTCGGTGGGAACGCCACGGGAAGTTCGGCCAGGGCCCGGTGAAAAGGGCCGGGGCGCCAGACGAGTTCGTCGACGGGTACGGCGGGCCGCAGGTCGGGCAGGGCGTCCAGTAGTTGATCGATCGCGCCCTGGGCGATCAGGTACGCCGCCGATTTGGCCGGGCAGGCGTGCGGGCCCGCGCCCCACGCCAGATGGGATCGATTGCCGGTGTGGTCGCCGTTGCTGATCGCCGGGTCGTTGTTGCAGCCGGCGAGACTGATCACCACCGGCTGGTGCGCGGGCAGCCAGACGCCGTCGATCAGGATCGGCTGCCGCGGGTAGGTGACGCTGAAATTCGCCATCGGCGGGTCTTCGAACAGCACCTCGTCCAAGGCGTCCCGGGTGGACAGCGCGCCGCCGAGGAGGTTGCCGCCGAACCGTTCGTCGGTGAGGATCAGCACCAGGGCGTTGACGATCAGGTTCTGCAGGGGCTCGATTCCGGCACCGTAGAGAATGACGATCTGATGGATCAGTTCCGATTGATCGAGTTCGGCGGGATGGGCCAGGATCCGCGAGGTGATGTCGTCGCCCGGTTCGTCGCGCTTGAGGTCGACCAGTTCGAGGACCGCCGCGCTGAGCAGGCGATTTCCGCGTTCGGCATCCACGCCGTCGAATACCGCCTGGGTGGCTTCCGCGACCTTGCGACCGATTTCGGGTGGGCAACCCAGCATCGCGTTGACCGATTCGAACGCCAGCGGAAAGGCGTACTGGGTGACGAGATCGGCGCCACCGGTGGCGCAGAACGCGTCGATCAACGGGACCGCGATCCGCCCGACGGCGGTGTGCAGCGCGTGCAGGTCGACGCCGTCGATACCCGCGGTGTTGACCCTGCGGTACCGGGCATGATCAGCGCCCGCACTGCGGATGGCGCTCGGCCGCCACTCCAGCACGGGCAGCACCGGGCAGTCGGCCGGAATATCACGCTGCCAGGCCCGCGGATCGGCGGGAAAACGTTCGGGGTCGTTGAGGATCCGCAGCGCCGCGCGATATCCGACCACCAGGGTCGCGGGTACTCCGGGCGCCAGTTCGACGGGTACCAGGGAACCGAACCCGGCGCGCATCGACCGGTAGGCGCGGTGTGGATCGGCGGCGAACTCCGGGGCGTACAGGGGAATACGGGGCGCGTCGGTATCGGCGGGTGAGACACGGCGGCCGACGGCGGGCGTAGGTATGGGCACAGTGGACGGCTCCAGCGAAGGACTATGTCGGTGTCGGATATGCCCGCGGCCGTGAGCATCGACGGGCGGACCAAGGATCGCCCAGTAGGTAGACCGACGACATCGGTAGGGGCGTGCCACCGGTGGCGCTCTTCCGGGAAGCGGTTGTCGATCGGGCAGCGGATTCCCACCGTTCGCGCACTCCGGAAGTTCGCGGCCGTCGAGCCCGGCGTATGGGCCGGCTCCGCACCGGTGTCACCGAAACGGGAGTCGTTGCGAGGGGCCGATATGCGGCATCGGCGGGGCGGGAACCGGCGGTCCGGAGCATGCGCGCCCGGCCGGTACCGCAAGCCTGCTGTCCGACGGTCAGTGTGGACGCGGGTCCGACCGGCCGCGCCGCGGCCGGCGCGCGGCTTCCTCGCTCAGCTGGGCCTGCCGGTCGGGCGGGACGAGAGAGCGGATCCCGTCCCGGGAACCGATCATCAGTTTGTGTAGTACGGCGGCCATCTGGGCGTCGACGGTCTTGTAGGAGCTACCGCGCCGGGCGGCGATGGCCGTATTGGTCCACCCGGCCGCGGCCAGTACGGCGACGTCCTGTTCGGCGGCCGACAATCGCTGCCACGGTGAGGGACGGCTGCGCCGGACCGGATGCTCGACGGGCAGCCGGTCCATCGACAGCTTCCCCAGTGCCAGCTGCGCCACTTCGGCCAGCTCCGGCCGTAGTAACGCACCTTCCCGCTCCGCCTCCGCGAAAGCGTCGTCGCTCAACACTTTCCGTGCGGTATCCGCGGCGAACTCGGTTTCGGTGGCGAACGGGCCGAGGTGGTCGATATCCACACCGAGCCCGTCGCGGAGAGTGGCCCCGCCGCCGAGCAGGCGCGCGATATCGCGTGCCCGGTCCGCCACGGCCGCGGACTGCTCATCGCCCGCGGCGTCGACCAGTCGCGCCAGCGTCCACGCCTGAATGTGCACGGCCCACACCGCGCCCCACCGGTCGCGCATCGCGAGCTGACTCGACAGGATCGTCCTTCCCACCGCGAGCGCCTCGTGCGGGTCGCCGTGCCTGCTCGACGCGATCGCCCAGGCCAGCCCGGCCCAGGAAGCGGCCCAGCCGGCCCCGGAGCGCTCCGCGTTGCGGAGATGGCGGCGGCATGTGTCCAGAGCTTGTTCCGCCGTGCCCAGGAACGCGGCGGCCAATGCCTCGAACAGCTCGCTCATCGCGGCGCCGCCCTCGTCTCCGTCGGCGGCGAATCGCGCTCGCGCCCGGGCCAGGACGGCTGTCGCGCGGGCATCGCGGCGGACCAGCATCAGCTCGGTACCCCGGGCGAATTCGACCGCGGCGGGCAGTCCGAAGTCCCGGTCCGGTTCGTCGCGCCAGCTCGATCGGGTGGCGGCATCGGGTACGCAGCAGGCCACGCAGTCGTCGAGCATGCGTTCGGCGTCGCGGTGCATCCCCTGGCACATGCTGATCCAGGCGATGAGCGACATGGCCACCACCTGCAGCTGCACCGGCTGCGGATCGAGGTCCCGGCTGGCCGCGAGTGCGCGCTCGGCCCAGCGGCGCGGTTCCCGCAGCGATCCGGTGAAGAAGGGAATGCGCAGGGCGATCAGCCCGGCGGCGATCTCCAGCCCCACCGCCGCTTCGCCCGGTGTGGCGATACTGCCCTCCATGGCATTGAGCAGGTTGTCCCAGGCCGCTCGTGCCCAATCGAGCACTGCCTGCTCGACGGGCCCGAACCAACCGGCTCGGGCCGCGACCACCGTGTCGCGGTAGTAGCGGCGGTGCCCGCGGGCCAGCCGGTCCGCTTCGGCGCCGTGTTCGGACAGGCGCTGCTGGGCGAACAGCCGAATGGTTTCGGCCAGCGAATAGCGCACGGTGGTCACCGTCAGGTGGATCGAGACCAGCGACTGATCCACCAGCCGCTCCAGTAGGCCTTCGATCTCGGCCCGGGCCAATCCGCCCGCCCGGTCCGAGTCGTCGGCGCAGACCGCTTCGATGGCCTCGAGTTCGGCGCCGACATCCTGCCCCGCCGCGTCGGCGCTGTCGGGGTCGACGTCGTACCCGGCCGCGAACACCGACAGCCGGTCGAACAGCAGCCGCTCCTTGTCGCGGCAGAGATCGTAGGACCAGGCGATGACATCGCGAATTCCCTGGTGGCGCGCGTCCGCGCCGACTCTGGGCCCGTTCTGCCACTGCAACCGCCGGTCGCCGTCGGCGCCGCTGAGGTCGCGCAGGATCATCGGCAGCGGTTGACGCGACAGTCGCGCGGCCGCCAGCCGGATGTAGAGCGGGTGGTTGTGCACATGCCGGCAGATCGTGGCCGCCGGCTCGCTCTCGCTGTCGCCGAGGGTATGCCCGATGAGATCGGCGCGGGCGCGGAACAGTGCCAGCGCCTGCTCATCCGACAGCGCGGGCACCGGCACCAACTGCTCGTCCACCCACCCGATCGCCTCGCGGCTGGTGGCCAGCACGGTGAGCCCGGGTGCCGCGTCGAGGAGATCGGCGATCACCGCGCCCGCGCCGGCGAGCACATGTTCGCAGTTGTCCATGACCAGGATCGTCTGCACATCCCGGCCGGCGGCGTCGCGGCGGCGCAGCGTACCCAGCACCGCGTCCCACGCCGACCGTCCGGAGAAATCGGCCTCGATCACCGAGCCGGCGACCTGTTCCTCTACCGCCGTCGCATCCGCGCCCCGGGACAGCAGCGCGAGCCGCACCCAGTGCACCGGGGTCCGCCGCGCCCGGTGGAACCGCTGGACGGCCTCGGTCGCCAGCCGGGTCTTCCCGATACCGCCCGCGCCGATCAACGTCACCAGGCGGGTACCGCCCAGCAAGGCCATTCCGATTCGCTGTAGTTCCCGGTCGCGGCCCACGAAATCACTGGCAGCCGCGGGTGGCAATCCGTGGACCGAAGTTCGCCCTGCCGACACAACTCGGTAGCGTAATGGACCGGGGGAGCGGCCGATCGATCTCGGTGCGGAGTCCACAGTTTCGTGGGCCGACCCGACTGAGCTCCGGGCCGGCGGTGGTGTGCCGGATCGGCCGGCCGATGCGCCGCGTCCGGGCCGCTCGCGCGTCAGGACATCGGGCGGCCGTCCGTGATATCGAGTGCCGCCGATTTCATCGCCGCTGTCAACTGTGCGGCGGCGTCCAGCAGTTCGACCCCCAGCAGAGTGCCGTCCGAGGCGAAATCCAGCGCTGCCACCGTTTCGCCGTCCTTGTTCCGGACCGGCAGTGTCGATACCGCACGGCGTGGACCGGGCGGGCCCGGCTCCACGGCGAGATAGGCCGCGTTGGCCCGCCTGTCCCAGGTCAATTCCTCGATGAACGAGTGCCGCGGTGTTCCGGTCACTGGTATCCCCCCCGGGTCGGCTCCGGTATTCGTGAGACTTACCGGCGCCACGCT
>JABFXT010000636.1 GCA_013361595.1 Nocardia sp.
TAATGCGATACCTCCGCCTTCGCTTCGGCTGCCGCGGACCGCATGGTCCCGCTTCCGAGGAGGCGCAACGATGCGTTTCCTCCGTCTTTACTGCGGCCGCCGCGGACCGCAGGTAGTAGCTTCCGAGGAGGCATCATGACCGTGATCGATACCCCAGTAGTTGTTCGCGCCACCACCGGGTGGACCCGGGCCTGCCCGCTCGAATACCTGATCCCCGGGCGCGGCGTGGCGGTACTCCTGCCCGGCGGCGCCCAGGCGGCACTGTTCCTGCTGCCCGAGGGCACGCTGTACGCGGTCGGCAATATCGATCCCTTCGGCCGGGCGGCGGTGATGTCGCGCGGGATCGTCGGTGATCGCGGCGGTGAGCCGGTGGTCGCGTCGCCGTTGTTGAAGCAGGCATTCTCGCTGATCGACGGGCGGTGCCTGGACAACGACACGGAGAGCCTGCCGGTATATTCCGTGCGTGTGGACGACGGACAGGTGTCGATCTCGGACCGGCCCGTGACCGTGGCCCCGAACGGCTGCCCAGCATGACGGTTCCGGACGCGAGTACTTCGCTGGCCGGTTTCACGATCGGCATCACCGCGGCCCGCCGGGCCGAGGAATTCGCCACCCTGCTCACCCGGCGGGGTGCGTCGGTGGTCTCCGCGCCGGCCATCCGGATCATTCCGCTGGCCGACGACACCGAACTGGAGCGGGTCACCGGTGAGCTGGTCGCCGACCCACCACGCATCACCGTGGCGACCACCGGTATCGGCTTCCGCGGTTGGATGGAGGCCGCCGAGGGCTGGGGTCTGGCGGAACACCTGCGGTCCACCCTGGGTGGCACCCGGATGCTCGCGCGCGGGCCCAAGGCCAAGGGCGCGATCCGGGCCGCCGAACTGCGTGAGGAGTGGTCGCCGGCGTCGGAGTCCTCGGCCGAAGTGCTGGATCATCTGCTGGCCGAAGGTGTCGAGGGCGTCCGGATCGCGGTGCAGTTGCACGGGGCCACCACCGAATGGGAGCCGATTCCCGATTTCTGTGAGGTGCTGCGCTGTGCGGGCGCCGATGTGGTGCCGGTGCCGGTGTACCGGTGGGAACCGCCCGCCGACCGTGGCCCGATGGATCAGCTGATCGAGGCGATCGTCACTTCGGCGATCGACTGTGTGACCTTCACCAGCGCCCCGGCTGTTGCCTCGATGTTGATGCGCGCCAAGGAAACCGGGGTGTTGGAGAGCGTATTGCACGCACTGCGCAGCCGGGTTCCGGCCGCGTGCGTGGGGCCGATCACAGCGGCTCCGCTCGAGGAACTCGGTGTGCCCACCACGATGCCCGGCCGGGCCCGGCTGGGTGCGCTGGCCCGTCATGTCGCCGAGGAACTTCCGCGGCGCGCCGGGCGGATCAACGCCTCCGGTCACACCATCAGCGTGCGCGGCGCGTGTGTGGTGGTGGACGGCGAGGTGAAACAGCTCGCTCCCGCACCCATGGCGCTGATGCGTTCGCTGGCCCGCCATCCGGGCCGGGTCGTCTCCCGGGAGGATCTGCTGGCGGCGCTGCCCGGCGGTGGCGACGATACGCATGCGGTGGAGACCGCGATCGCAAGGTTGCGGGCCGGTCTGGGCACGCCGAAGGCGATCCAGACCGTGGTCAAACGCGGTTACCGGCTGGCCATGGATCCGGCCGAATGTATCGACAACAACGCCGATACCGTGTCGGCGGCGCCGGTCCCCGCGCGTAATACGCGTTATGTCCGTACGGTGGTCCCGGGATGAGGTCGCCGGCTCCCGCGCTGGTGCTGGTCGCGCACGGCACCCGCAGCGCCAGCGGTGTGCGGATGACAGCCGCGCTGGCCGAAGCGGTCGGCCGCGAACTGGACGGACCGGAGGCCGTGGACGGCCGGTGCGGGCAGCACGGCACATCACCGGCCCGGGATCGCCGGACCACGAAACTTCCCGGCGCGCACGGCTACCCGATCTGTGGGTGCGTCGCCGATCCGGCCGCGGGCCGCGGGCTCGAACTCGCCGTGACCCCGGCCGTGCGCACCGCGTTCGTCGATGTCCTCGGCCCCGCGCCCGCCGAAGTGCTGCGCGATCTGGCCGCCCGGTCCACCGTGGCCGGCGAACCCGTTCCGGCGGTGGTGGTTCCGGCTTTTCTGGCCGCCGGCTACCACGTCTACCAGGACGTACCGCGGGAGGTTGCCCAGAGCGGCCATCCGGCGGTGACCGTCACCGCCGCGATGGGTCCGGACCCCGCGCTGGCCCGAATCATGGCCGTGCGGTTACAGGCGGCCGGTTGGCGCCGGGGAGACGCCGTGGTCTTCGCGGCCGCGGGGTCTTCGGATCCGCGCGCCCGCGCCGATGTGCGCCGTGCCGCCGCCATGCTCACCGCGCAACTCGCGACTCCGGTACGTATCGCCTACGTAGCCACCGGGGCGCCGCGTGTTCCCGAGGTGGTGGAGCAGGTGCGCGCGTCCGGGCCGGAGCGGGTGTTCGTCGCCTCCTATCTGCTCGCGCACGGGCTCTTCCACGAACGGCTGCACCAGGCGGGCGCTACCGGGGTGGCCGAGCCGATCGGGGTACACCCGGCCGTGGTCCGGTTGATCGCCGAACGCTACCGCGCGGCGGTCCGCGACGCGGACCGTTCGCGCGTGCGCTGACCAGCTGGGTCGCTGTCTCCGCGCCTGCCGGACACCGAGGTGGAACAGCGTGTGGTCGGACGGCCGCACCCCCGTCGCCGTCACCCTCGGACACCGGCGGGGCACCGGTAGTCCGGTGCGGGAGCCGCGTCCACGGCCTGCACATCCGGCTCGTCCGGTGCGGGTCGCGCGGACAGCCCGGGCATCGCGGCCGGTTCCGATCAGGCCGAAATCGGGCGAGACAACCCCCGAATGCACTGGGGCACGCACTATGTTGCCGAGCAGGCGTACCGCTTGTCGGCGCGCACGGAGTTGCGGGTGCCCGCCTGGGACCGAACACGCCAGGTGAATTCGGTGAGTACCTGCTCGCACCGTGATAGAAACCCTGCATGAACCGGCTGCCGCGTTGCCTGGTGTACCTGTTCACGCTGTGTATCACGTTGCTGCCCGCGGTATCAGCGGCGCCGGCGGAAGCGGAGGGGCCCGCCCGGATCCTGGAGGTGCGCCCGCTCGGCGGCCGGCAGTCCGAAGTGGTGGTTCATTCGGCGGCCATGGACAAGCCGATCACCCTGTGGATTTCGCATCCGGGTCCGGGCGCGCCGACGTTGTATCTGCTCAATGCCGTCGACGGCGGCGAGGACGGCGGTCCGTGGATGCGGCGCACCGATGTCGAGGAGTTCTTCGCCGACAAACCGGTCAATGTCGTCGTCCCGATGGGTGGCCGGGCCAGCTATTACACCGACTGGCTCACCGACGATCCGGTACTCGGCCGGAGTAAATGGGAAAGCTTCCTGACCCGCGAGCTGCCCCCGCTGCTGGATGCCCGTTTCGGGACGACCGGCCGCAATGCGGTGGCCGGCCTGTCGATGTCGGCCACGTCGGCGCTGAATCTGGCGATCCGGGCACCCGGCCTGTATCGGGCGGTCGGCGCCTACAGCGGCTGTACCCGCACCAACGATCCAGTGGCCCGCGCCATGGTGTATTCACAGCTGGCGCTTTTCGGCGCGAACGCGACCAATATGTGGGGTGCCCCGGACAATCCGGCCTGGTCCGAACACGATCCGATGCTGCATCTGGACCGGCTGCGCGGGACCGCGCTCTACGTCTCCGCCGGAAACGGGATACCGGGGCAATACGACGTACTGAACTCGCGCGGTATCGACGGCGATCCGCTCCGGCTGGCCGACCGGATGCTGGTCGGCGGCGCCATGGAGACGGTGGTCGGCAACTGCACCGGCCCGCTGGCGGCCGCCCTGGCCGGTGCCGGGATACCGGCGACCGTCCACTTCCATCCGGGCACCCACGCCTGGGCCTACTGGGAGGACGATCTGCACCGGTCCTGGCCCGTTTTCGCCGGCGCGCTCGGCGTCTGAGCCGGGATCAGACCCGGTACCACACGAACTTGTTGTCCCGGGTGGGGCCGTAACGGTCGATCTGATCGAACAGCAGGGCGGCCGGTTCCACCACCGCGCTGCGGCCCTGGGCGTCGTCGTAGGCCACGAGGATGCCGACGAACGCGGCATGGCCGTCGGCGGTCTGCCGGTAGACCACCGCACCGGAGTCGCCGGCTTCGGCGCCGAGCGCATTGGTCGCGTACAGCCATTCCTCGTTGGCTTCGGTGATCGTCCCGCAGGTCCAGCCGGTGGTGGCGCCGATCTTGCAGATCTCCTGGTTCAGTTGCGGTTTCATATCCACCGTGGACAGCCCGAACCGTCCCATGGACGCGGCGACGCCGATGCCCTCGTACAGGCGGATCAGCCCGAACCCGAACTTCAGGCCCTCGTCGGGGCGATGGAATTCGAAATAGCCGATCGGGTTCCCGACCTTGTCGGTGACGATTCCCTGGTGGTAGCAGTGTCCGGCGGTGACCGCGTACTGCGCTGGACCGATCGACCCGGTGAGCCCCACGGTGCAGCGGGTCGTCACCGCCTTGCCGTCGGCTATCTCGGTGTGCCGGATCTCCATCCCCGGAAACACCGTCACCGCGGGGGTGGCCGCGGCGACGGATCCGGGGATCAGCGCCGCACCGATCGCCGCGACCACCGCGCATACGGCGGTGGCGCGGGATACCGGGCGCCGATTCCGCCCCCATCGGAAAACGCTGAACATCGCGTACCTCGAACCTGCTCGAGCGACCGCCGCGCGGTCGGATCGGGCAGTAAGCGTAGACGATCCGCGGGCTGTCGTGCCGATTCGGACTTCCCAGCGGCTGTAACCCGATCGCTTGCTCTCTCCTGTATTTCCCCAGGTGCGTCGTCCGGGCCGGCGGCACGCGCACCCACCTACCGTGACAACCGGATTTCGGTGACCTCACAGCTCACCGACCTGCGCTTTTCGATGTGAGAACGCCGTTCGGCCAGGTTGGTCGGGGTCGGGCACCCCCTGGACGTTCCAGGCACACGGCCTGTTCGTGCTCGCCCTGCTCGCGGTCTGGCCGTACACCCGCCTGGTGCACATGTTCTCGGCCCCGGTGGGATACATGGTCCGCCCGTACGTGGTGTACCGCAGCAAGGAGATCGCGGGGCACGACAAACGTCGCTATTCCCGGGCCTGGGACGTCCCGGTGACCCCGGACCGCGGGGGTTGATCCGAGAGATCGCTCAGGGCAACGGGATGAACTCCACGCTGTCGTCGTCCCGGGCTCCCGGCGCCACCACGACCAGACCGTCCCGGTCGACGATACCGCCCAGGTGGGCGGTGCGGATCGCGGGATCGCCGATCCATCCGCCGTCGTCGCTGTACCGGGCGGGCACGATCCGGGCCACCGGGCCGGAGATCTCGGCCGCATTGCGCAGTGGTCCGGTGGCGCGGCGCCGGGCCGGGGCGCCGGTACGGCCGTCGACGATCGCGGGCACCAGGGCCAGCATTGTGGCGATCGCCGCGTAGGGGTTGCCGGGGAGGCCGAGAACTGTCGTTGCCGAGAGCAGTTCGGCGACGACGGTGGATCCGCCCGGACGCAGGGCCAGCCGGGGGACCAGGAGATGGCCCGCGCAACGGTCGAGGGCGCCGCGGAGCTGATCGGCCGCGCCGCCGCCGGTGGCGCCGACCACGACCAGTAGATCGCAGTCGGTCGCGGTGGCCAGGACTTCGTCGAAACCGTGGGCGGTATCGCGGAGATGGACCTGATCGATCACCGGGACGCCGTGGGCCGCCAGCAGATCGGGCAGGATCGGGCCGATCGAGTCACGGGTCTGACCCGCCTGCAGGGGGCCGCTGCTGCGGATCTCGTCGCCGGTCATCACGATCCGGGTGCGGACCGGACCGCGTACGGCGGCGGTGGTGACCTCCACCGCGGCCGCCGCGGACACGAGCGCAGTGGTCACCGGGGTTCCCGCCGCGGCGATTTCGTCGCCCGGGGCGCGGTCCTCACCGCGCCGGCGGATATCGGAGCGCAGGGGGGCGTCCGGCAGCCGGTACAGGCGGACGGTATCGGTCCGGGTGAATTCGTCGCGCAGCACCCGGGTCGTGCCCTCGGGGACCTGTGCTCCGGTGGCGATGCGCACCGCCTCGCCCGGGTGCAGCCCATCGGGACGCCGGCCACCGGCGAACCCGATATCGGCGCGCAGATTCCACGGGCCGTCGCCGGCCACCGCGTAACCGTCCATGGCCGAGACGTCGAAGCGGGGGAGTGCTTCGCCGGCCACCAGCGGTGCGGCCAAGGCGGCGCCCCGGACTCGGCGCAGTTCCGCCGGCCGTTCGGGAAGCCGGGTGAGGCGGTCACGCAGTATGTCCCGGGCCCGGTCCAGCGGGATCGGGTCGGGATCCGCCGGTGGGCCCGGCCGGGTCGGCCCGGCTCCGCCGCGAACCCCGTTCGCCGGTGTATCGAACGCGGCGCGTGCCGCATCGATCTCGCCGGGGGTATCGCAGTCGTCGACACCGGGCAGCGTGACGATATTCGTGCGGAGCGGGACCAGGGCCTTCATCGGCTGATTGATCACGGTCTCCAGTTCGCGGAGCCGGGCCACCAGCGACTCGGTCCGCCACACACCGATGAGGTACTGGGGGCGCCCCGAGCTGTCGGCGGCGAACACCGCATCGAAATCGGCGCGGTGCCGTAGTAATTCGCTGATCGCGGTATCGGTGAGGAAGGGCAGGTCGGCGGCGAGGATCACGATATGAGCGGCCGGACCCGCACCGAGCGTGGTGATTCCGGCGGCGACTGCCGCCACCGGGCCCGAGCCCGGTTCCGGCTCCCGGGTCTGCAGGATATGGGTGCCGAGGTCGGGCCGGGGTGGCCCGACCACCACGGTCCGGCCGAGCGGGGCCACCGCCGCCAACGCCGTTTCCAGCATGGATCGTCCGCCCACGACCAGGCCCGGTTTGTCGACACCGCCCATACGGCTGGCCCGGCCCCCGGCGAGCACGATCACGTCCGGGGCCAGCGGAGAATTCGGCATACGGTCATGCTATTCGCCGTCTGGGACGATGCGCGGCCGGTGGCGCCGTGTGGCCCCGGTGGCCCGGCCCGGCCCGGTGAGCCCGGCAGCGCGCCCGCGCGGACAGTCGGCGTCGGGCTCCGGATCGCATTACCCTCCAAGTGCCGGATACCGGTACCGGCCGATACGAGAGGGTCGCCTGTGCGACAGATGTTCCGCGGCGCGCTGCTGTTCCTGCTGCTGATACTCACCGGGGCCACTCAGCTGGGAGTGGCTGCGGCCCAGGCCCCCGACCGGCCCGTGGTCCGCGTAGGCACCGAGGGTACCTATCCGCCGTTCTCGTTCCACGATCCGCGGACCCGACAACTGACCGGATTCGATATCGAGGTGATCGAGGCGATCGCCGGCCGGGCCGGATGGGACCTCGAATTCGTCGAGACGCAATGGGACGCCATCTTTCCGGCGCTGGATTCCGGCCGGATCGATGTCATCGCCAACCAGGTCTCGGTCAACGACGAACGCCGCGGCAGATACGGGCTGTCCAGCACCTACACCTACTCCCACGGGGTGATCGTCCGCCGCACCGGTGACGAACGCATCCGGAGCACGGCCGATCTCGCCGGCCGGACCACCGCGCAGTCGAGCACCAGCAACTGGGCCCGGTTCGCCCGGGAGGCCGGGGCCGAGGTCGAGGCGGTCGAGGGGTTCGCGCAGGCCGCGGCACTGCTCACCCAGGGCCGGGTCGATGCGATCGTCAACGACAATATCGCTGTCCTCGACTATCTGGCCAGTACCGGATCCACGGATATCGAGATCGTCGCCGATGCCGGGGCGGGTACCAGTGAGCAGGTGCTCGCCTTCCGCAAGAACGACGCCGCCCTGCTCGATCAGGCGAACCGGGCGATCGCCGCCCTGGCGGCGGACGGGACGCTCACCGCTGTCTCGCAGAAGTACTTCGCCGCCGATGTCACGGTGCCCGACGGCGGCGACGCCGACCTCTCCGGCGGCCGCGGCCACCGCAGTACCTGGGAGGTGCTGCGCGGGGCGGCGTGGCCGATGTTCGTCGGGCTGGTGAAGGTGACTATCCCGCTGACCGCGCTGAGTTTCGCGATCGGGCTGGTACTCGCACTATTGGTGGCGCTCGCGCGTATCTCGCCCTACCGGCTGCTCGCCGGTCCGGCGCGTGCGTTCATTTCCGTCATCCGCGGCACTCCACTGCTGGTTCAGCTGTTCATCGTCTTCTACGGGCTACCCCAGATCGGCTTGAAATTCGATCCGTTCGTCGCCGCCGTAATCGCGTTCAGTCTCAACGTGGCCGGCTACGCGGCCGAAGTGATCCGGTCGGCGATCCTGGCCGTGCCCAAAGGACAGTTCGAGGCGGCGGCGACGATCGGTCTGGGGTATGCGCAGACACTGCGTCGCGTGATCCTCCCGCAGGCGAGCAGAACCGCGGTGCCGCCGCTGTCCAATACGCTGCTCTCGCTGCTCAAGGACACATCCCTCGGCTCGGTGGTACTGCTGACCGAACTGTTCCGGGAAGCGCAGCTCGCGGCGGCCGAGAGCAACGACTTCCTCGCGCTTTACACGTTCGCCGCGCTGTACTACTGGGTGATCTGCGTCGCCCTGTCCGCCGCGCAGAAACGACTGGAGACCCGATTCGACAGGTATGTGGCCAAATGACCGACACCACCGAAAGCGGTACCGCGCCCGCCCGTATCCGGGTGCGGGGCCTGACGAAATCCTTCGGCGACCGGCAGGTCCTGCGCGGGATCGATTTCGAGTCGGCGCGCGGGACTTCGACCGTGCTGCTGGGGCCGTCCGGATCCGGTAAGAC
>JABFXT010000419.1 GCA_013361595.1 Nocardia sp.
AACGCGACGGCCAGGATTTCCATGGCCGCGCTGGCCCGCAGCAGCTGCACGGCGGTGGGATCGGGTCCGGCGAGCCAGTTCCGCAACGCCTTGTTGGCGTCGACGATGACCGGGTACTGGTCGGCCAGTGCGTTGATGATGGGGACGGCATTGCGCAGCATCATCTCCCCGGCGTCACGGTGCCGGATCATGGTCCGGATATAGGTCTGCAGGACCGACCGCCGGGCTTCGGGGTCCGGGGGGCGTTGTTCGACATCGTCGGCGAGTGTGCGCAGATCGTCGAGGAGCGGATTGACGATCGCGACGAGGAGTTCGAGCTTGGACGCGTAGTGATAGTAGAGCGACGGCTTTGTGATTCCGACCGCATCGGCGATCTCCCGCAGACTCGTCTCCTCGAAACCCTTGGCCACGAACAAGCGCACGGCGGCGTCCCGGATGGCCCGCTTGGTATCTCGACCTGCGGTAACGTGGTCGTCAGCTCTGCGATTCGCCACGCTCGGCCCCTCTCGTTCTCCGGATGACGCGTCCGCTCGGCACCAGAAGTCGAGCTTGTTCCTCCACTTAACCTAGCGGTAGCCTACCTACCGTACGGTAGATACATCTGACGTCCACCGTGTAGGCGGATCCATCGGCATCGGGCGCGCGCAGGCGCCGGCCCGCGCAGCCCGGTCCGCAATAGCGACGTCGGCCGTCAGTTCGTCACAGCGCATATGACCAAACCGTCCCGGCCTCGCTAGGAGAAATCCCTCGTGTCCGTATTCCTGTACAGATGGGGAAAGCTTGCTTTCCGCCGGAAATGGATAGTGCTGCCCATCTGGGCACTGATAGTGGTGCTACTCGGTGGCGCCGCGGCCACCCTCGCCAAACCGTTCCAGGACAGCTTCGAGATGCCGGGCCTACCCTCGGAGAAGGCCACCGCCATCCTCGAGGAACATATGCCGCAGATGGCCGCGATGTTCAGCATCGACGCCATCAACGGCACCTATGTGGTCGCGGCGCAGAACGGCACCCTGGCCGACGAACCGAACAAGGCCGCGCTCGATGCCATGGTCGGACGCCTGAACGAGCTGGACATCGTCGACCACTCCGAGAAGATCGTCAACCCCGTGACGGCCACCTCGATGATGCCGGCGAGCCAGGAGGCGGCGAAAGAGCAGGCGGCCGCCGCGGCCGACCTCGCCCCGGGCGAAACCCCGCCGACGCCGGAGCCCAACTGCCTGGACGGCCGGGACTCCCCCGAGTTCAAGAGCCTGTGCGGCGGCGCTCCGCTGAATGTGCTGAACGAGGACAAACCGCAGACCGTCGCCGTGATCGACGCGAAATTCACGATGCCGACGTTCTCCGATGTCACCGAGGAGAACAGGCAGGCCGCCGAGGCCATCGCGCAGGAAGGCCGTAACGCGGGCCTGACCGTCGAACTCACCGGGGCCATCGCGCAGACCCAGCCCGAATCCGGCCAGTCCGAGATGATCGGTATCGGGGTCGCCCTGATCGTCATGATCATCGCGTTCGGCGCCATCGTCGCGGCCTTCGTTCCGATCATCACCGGGATCGTGGGTGTGGCCTGTGCGGGCGCACTGCTGCTGACCGGCACCTCACTCACCGAGGTACCGACCTTCACACCGATTCTCGCCTCGATGATCGGGCTGGCCCTGTCCATCGACTACGCCCTCTTCATCGTCTCCCGGTACAAACACGAGCTGGTGGTGCAGGACTCCCCGGAGGAGGCCGCGGGCGTCGCGGTCGGCACCGCGGGCTCGGCTGTCGTATTCGCCGGCCTGACCGTGGTGATCGCACTGCTGGGACTTTCGGTGGTCGGGATCTCCTTCCTCACGGCCATGGGTATCGGCGGTGCCATCGCCGCCGCGTTCGCGGTCCTCGCCGCCATCACCCTGATGCCGGCCCTGCTCGGCGCGCTCGGGCGGTTCCTGTTCAAACCGAAGCTGCCGCTGGTGGCCCGGCACGATCCCGAGGACGACGACTCGGTCACCAATGGCATGCGTTTCGCCCGGTTGATCGCCCGGGTACCGGTCCTGACGCTGATCGCCAGCGCGCTCGTGCTCGGCGCGCTCGCCGCGCCGGCCACCCAGCTGAACCTGGGCCTGCCGGGCGGCGACAGCATGCCCGAGGACTCCTCGGTCCGGAAGGCCTACGAATTACAGACCGAGGGCTTCGGCGAAGGGAAGAACGGCGCGCTGGTGGTAGCGGTCGATCTCTCCGAGACCGCGCAGGACCAGCGCGACGCCGCGCTGACCGCGCTGCGCGACAAGCTGGCGAGCTATGACGGCGTGGACTATCTGAGCGTGGCGCAGCCCAGCCAGGACGGGACAGCGGCACTGTTCCAGGTGGTCCCCGAGTCCGGCCCGAACAGCGCCGAGACCCAAGATCTGGTCGAACACGCCCGCGATGCCGAAGCCGCGTTGAAATCGCAGTACGGCATGCAATACGGCATCACCGGGCAGACCGCCATCTACGCCGATGTCAACAGTGTGCTGCTGACCAGCATCATCCCGTACCTGGCGATCGTCGCGGCGGCCGCGTTCATCCTGCTGCTGCTGGTGTTCCGGTCCATCCTGGTCCCGCTCACCGCCGCACTCGGGTTCCTGTTGTCGATGGCCGCGACGTTCGGCGTCACGGTGCTGATCTTCCAGGAAGGCGCCTTCGGGATCGTCAAGGACACCCATCCGATCATCAGCTTCCTGCCCATCGTGTTGATCGGCCTGGTGTTCGGGCTGGCGATGGACTACCAGGTCTTCCTGGTGACCCGGATGCGCGAGGAGTACGTGCACGGCAAGAGCCCGAAGGACGCGATGGTCAGCGGCTACCACCACGGTGCCCGCGTGGTCACCGCGGCCGCGATCATCATGATCTCGGTCTTCGGCGGCTTCATGCTCTCGCCGGACATCACCTCCAAGTCCATGGGCTTCGCACTGGCGGCGGGCGTGTTCTTCGACGCCTTCCTGGTGCGAATGGTGCTGATCCCGTCGCTGCTGGCACTGCTGGGCAAATGGGCCTGGTGGATGCCGGCCTGGCTGGACCGGATCCTGCCGGATATCGATGTGGAGGGTACGAAGCTGCGGGAGATCCAGCAGCGGGCGAAGGCCCCCGCGGCCGAATCCGAACCCGCCGGGGTCTGATTCCGCGGTAGTTGCGCGAACGGCCGGCGTCCGTCACGGACGCCGGCCGTTGTGTTCTCCGGTCGGCGGATCAGCGCCAGGCGGGTAGTTCCGGAAGCGGCCGCGGTAGCGTCTCGTCGGCGCCGCGCCCGAGCAACCAGGCCAGCAGCGCGGCTGCCGGTCCGGCCACGACCTGTTCGGGCTCACCCGCACCGACGATCGCCGTGAAACCGGAATCGGTGGCATCGATCCCGAAGGGCCGCACGCCCGGTCGCCCGCCCAGATCGACGGCGGTCTCGGCGAGCAGTTCCGCGACGAAATCGGCCGGCCACTGCGCGGGGGTGTAACCGGCACCCAGATCCACGTGATGGATCAACACCTCCTGCAACCGCATCCACGGAATCCGGGTCGCCTCGATCGGCGTGCCCTGTCTGGTCCGGATCTCGGCCCGCCACTGTTCGGCGGTGAGCACTCCGGCCATACCGGACAACCGGTCGGCCGACTCCACCAGATCGGCCCGCTGTTCGGCGAGTGGGCGCGGGGCGCCCGCTTCGATATCGGAATCCCGCAGGGCCGCACTGGCGTACTGCGGGGTCTCCACCCCCGTATGCGCCCAGAGCAGCAGGTTGACCAGGCTGTCGGCATTGCGGGAGAGGTGGGTCAGGACGTGACCCCGGCTCCAGCCCGGTAGCGGCGAGGCGGCGGCGACGGCCGCGTCGTCCAGAGTGTCGACGGTGGCGAGCAGGTCCCGGGTGGCGTCGGTGACCGCCTGCATACGCGCGGTGAGCAGTTCGATGAAATCGCTGGGCACAGGCCGACACTACGTCCGCGATACCGCTATGTCCCAGCGGTTTCCGGTCCCGGCCCGGAACCGATCGCGCCCTGCACCCGGTCGGCGGCCCGTACCGGGTCCTCGTGTTCCCAGATCCGGATCACCTGCCAGCCCGCCGCCCGCAACGCGTCGTCGGTGGCCCGGTCCCGGGCCACATTGCCCGCCAGCTTCGCCGCCCACCACGCGGCGTTGTTCTTCGGATCGGTGGCGTGATCGGGGCAGCGATGCCAGAAGCAGCCGTCCACATACACCGCGACCCGCCGCCGCGGGAACACCAGATCGGCACGGCGGCGCTGTCCACGGATGGGCGCGCGATCCACGAAGTAGCGCAGCCCGCGCCGATGCAACTCCCGGCGCAGCGCCAATTCGGGGGCGGTGTGCGCGCGGCGCTGCCGCGACATCCGAGCGCTGGTCGCCGCGTCGGTGGACGGTCGCCGGGAGCTCGGCACCGGAGATCCGCCGGTCATGCCGCCCAGCCGCCCATCCGATCCAGATGGGCCTGCACATCGTCGAGGAAACCGGCCGGGAAACGCAGCGAACCCATCCCGGTGCGCCGGAGGAATCCCGCGGTCGCCCGCGCCGAGAGCAACTGGGTGTCACCGAGGAAGAACCGCAGATCCTCGTACGGGTTGTGCACGGGCCAGGGTGAGAGCGGTACCTCGAACGCCTCGCCCGCCCGGCCCCAGGCCGCACCCGGCCAGGTGCTGCCGGGCGGCAGCGGGATATGTCCCGGTATCGGTTCGCCCGGTTCCCGCAGCCGCGACCCCACCCATGCCGCCATCCGCACGCTCACCGCGTTGCCCACGAGTTTCCAGCGCTGTCCCGGCCGGAAACCCGGGATACCGAGCGCCGGTTCGGTCCATCCCGCGGCGAACCCCTGGAGCCGCTCCCCGTCGGTGATCCCCGGTGTGACGATCTCCCCCGACGGCAACCGGACCGCCGGCGGGCTGGCGATCCCCAGCCCCGAACCCCCCTTCAGCGTGGGGACGGCGTTGGCCACCCAGCCCAGCCCCCGGACGCCCTCGGTCCAGTAGAACCCGCACGGGTCGTGTTCCGGTGATCCGAGCAACCGCGGCCCGGCCTCGTCGGCGAACAGCACCGGCCGCGGATCCTCGGTGCGCGATGCCAGCATCAGCACCCGATTGCGCCGCTGCGGCAACCCGAAAGCCCGCGCGTCCACCACCCGATAGGCCCAGGTGTAACCGAGTTCGTCGAGCACCGCGGTGATATGACGCATGGCCGCGCCCCGGCCGAGCTGAAGCATGAAAGGCACGTTCTCGATCAGCAGCCAGCGCGGACCGCGTTTGCGCCGGACCAGCCGGAACACATGATCGACCAGGCTCGACCGGGTACCGGTGATACCCGCGGTCCGGCCCGCCTGCGACAGGTCCTGGCACGGGAATCCCGCCGCGACCAGCTCGGTGTCCGGCGGCAGCGCGCGCAACCGGGTGATATCGGTGTGCAGTTCGGCATCGGGAAATCGGGCCGCCAGTACCGCCCGCGCCCCCGGGTCGATCTCGCAGAGCAGGGTCGAATGCCAGCCGTGCGCCGCCAAACCGAGTTCCAGTCCTCCGATCCCGGCGAAAAGCCCAACCATCCGCGCGCCCGTCACGAGGTCCTCTCTCCATCCGGTCCGGCTCCCGAAGGGAGGTTACTCCGCGTATCGCCGCGGCCCGACGGGTCACGGTGCCCGCCCACACGACGGGGAACCGGCCCCACACCGGCGGCCGGCCGCGCGGGTGAGATACGCCACCGCGCCACCTGCGCCCGGCCCGCGCGTCGAGCACCGGCGATCGAGAGCCTTTCAGCGACAACGGCATAGAAACCGCTGGTCAAGCGGTTTCTCACGGGTTCTGTCAGGTCCGCGGTCCAGGCCCGCGGTTCTGGCAGGATGGGCGCCATGAAGTTTCGCGTCGGTCTGGCCACCGTGGTGTCGGGCGCTTTCGCCCTGTCCGGTGCGATTCTGCCCGGCGCCGCGGTGGCCGCCCCCGGCCCCCTGCACGCCGCGCCCGCGCGGCCCGATACCGGCTCCGCCGAGGATCCGGGTCCGGTGGAGAAAGCCGAGCCGGTTCCGGCGCCGCGCGCCGCGATCATCGGCGTCCAGCCCGTGAACGACCGCCTGATGCGTGTGTTCGTGGATTCACCGGCCATGCATCGCACGGTCCAGGTACTGGTGTTGCTGCCCGCCGACCGCGGCACCCCGCGCCCCACCGTCTACATGCTCGACGGCCGCAGCACCCAGCCCGACAGCAACAACTGGCTCGACCGCGGCAACGCCGCCCAGTTCTATGCGGACAAACAGGTGAACGTGGTGTTCACCGTCGGCGGACCCGCCAGTTTCTACACCGACTGGCAGCGCCCCGACCCGGTGCTCGGCGTCAACAAATGGGAAACCTTCCTCACCGAGGAGTTGCCCCCGCTGCTGGACGCCGAATTCTCCGGGAACGGCCGCAATGCGGTGATCGGTACCTCGATGGGCGCCGAGGCGGCGATGATGCTCGCCATCCGCCGCCCCGACCTGTACTCGGCCGTCGGCGCGCACAGTGGATGCTTCTCGACCGGTACGGATCTCGGCCAGGCCCAGGCACGCGTCGTCGTCTCCACCTACAAGGGCGATCCCGAGAACATGTTCGGTGCGCCCGAGGATCCGGAGTGGCTGGCCCACGACGTGACCCTGCACGCGGCCGCCCTGCGCGGTAAAGCGCTCTATCTGTCGGTGGGCAGCGGCCGTCCCGGCATCCACGACACCCTGGACAACCCGGAAACACCGACCAGCGTCGTGATGGGCGGCCCGCTGGAGGCCGCCACCGACTTCTGCACCCGTCGCCTGGCCCAGCGCCTCGACACCCTCGGGATCCACTACACGGCCCACTTCCGCCCGGACGGGACCCACTCGTGGCCGTACTGGGCCGACGAACTGGTCACCTCCTGGCCCACCATCGCCGGGGGCCTCGGAATCGACTAGCCGCCGGTTACGCGCCGCCGGCGAACCGCGCCGCGGTCGCCGGATCCGTCGCGAAGTCCAGGAACAGATCGTTCTCGTGCGGATCCCCCGCGGTGACCCGTACGCCCTCGCCGGCGAACGGCCGGATGATCACCCCGGCCGCCGCACTGGCCTCCGCGAAATCGACCGTCGCGGCCCCCAGGGTCATCCACAGGAAATTCGATTCGCTCACCGGCACCCGGTAGCCGGCTCCGAGCAGCGCGGTGCGCATCCGCTCACGTTCGGCGATCACCGCCTCGGTGCGGTCCAGCAACTCGTGCCGGGCCTCCAGTGAAGCGATCGCCGCCGCCTGCGCCACCCGGCTCACGCTGAACGGGATATGCACCTTGAGCAGCGCGGCGATCACATCCGGGGCTCCCACCGCGTACCCCACCCGAAGCCCGGCCAGACCGTAGGCCTTCGAGAAGGTGCGCAGGACAACCACATTCGGCCGATTCCGGGCCAGCTCCACCCCGTCGGGATGATCACCGGGCGTCATCCGCAGATATTCGTAGTACGCCTCGTCCAACGCGACCAGCACATCGCCCGGGACCCGGTCGAGGAACCGCTCCAGCTCCGCCCGGCCGACAGCGGTCCCGGTCGGGTTGTTCGGATTGCAGACGAACACCAGCCGGGTCCGGTCGGTGATCGCGGCGGCCAGCGCGTCCAGATCGTGCACATCGTCGGTCAGCGGCACGGTCACCGCGGTCGCGTTACCGACCTGGGTGATGATCGGATACGCCTCGAACGAGCGCCACGCGTAGAGCACCTCGTCGGCCGGATCCGCGCAGGTGATCTGTACCAGTTCCTGGCACAGCGCCACGCTTCCGCAGCCGACGGCGATATTCGCCGGCTCGACGCCGAGAAACTCCGCGAGCGCCGCCCGCAGTTCGCCGGACTGATTGTCCGGATAGCGGTTGGCCAGGTCCACCGCCTCGGCGACGGCCTTGCTCGCGGCGGGCAGCGGACCGATGGTGGTCTCGTTGCTCGCCAGTTTGACCGCGCCGGGATGGCTGCGGCCGGGAACGTACGCCGGAATGGAATCGAGGTCCGGCCGGATGTGCGCGGTCACGTAACGAGCTTAGTTCCGGTCTCGATCGAGCCACGTTCGGGCTGCTCAACTGCTAATTCTCCCCGCACCCGGGATATCGCCCTACGCTGGGAACATGTCGGGCACTTATGACGATATCGCGCTGCTGCGGCGCGGCGAACCGGAAGCGAACGGACACGACGGAGAGCCGACAGCGGCTGCCACCAGCCCGAAAGCCGACGAACATGTGCCCATCACCGTTATCGAACCGGACGGATTCGCGCGCGGCGGCATCGTGCTGTTGCACGAGGCCCGGGAGTTCACCGGATCGTTGCTGGAGTTCATGCGTGCCCTCGCCGGCGAGGGCTGGCTCGTAGTCGCTCCGAATCTCTTCCACCGGGCGGCGGCATCGTCGGCCGGGGTGTACGGCGACGAACTATTCGAGGATTTCGACGCCTGCTTCGACTGGCTCACCCATCGCGGCGTCTTCCCGGACTGCATCGGCGTACTCGGTTTCGACACCGCCGGCACCGCGGCCTTCCTGGTGGCCACCAACCGCCCCGTCGGCGCCGCGGTCAGTGTCGGCGCCCACGGCATCGCCGACCCCATCGACGAGCAGGCCGAAGCGCTGGTGGTCGCCACACCCCGCCTGCAGGCCCCCTGGCTGGGTCTGTTCGGCGCCGAGCCCGGTACCCCGGCCGGCGACATCGACTCACTGCGCGAGGCCACGGCCCGAGCCGCCGTCGCCAACCTCGTCGTCACCTACCCGGGCCTGCTGCACCGCGCCGACAACCGGGCGAGTGACGAAGACGACGCCGACGATCTGATCGACTCCCGAACCCGTATTTTCGACTGGTTCG
>JABFXT010000033.1 GCA_013361595.1 Nocardia sp.
TTCCGGCTATCTGCAGGACTACCCGATCGAGCAGTACATCCGCGACGCCAAGATCGACTCGCTGTACGAGGGCACCACCGCCATCCAGGCCCAGGACTTCTTCTTCCGCAAGATCATCCGGGACAAGGGCGCCGCAGCCGGCCAGATCTTCGGCCAGATCATCACCTTCCTGGATTCGCCCACCGGCCGGCTGGATACCGAACGGGCCCTGCTGCGTACCGCGCTCGAAGATGTGCAGGCGATGGCGGGGTCGCTGACCGGTTATGCCGTGGCCGCCCAGTCCGACCCGGCCGAGCTGTACAAGGTCGGACTCGGCTCGGTGCGGTTCCTGCTCGCGGTGGGTGATCTGCTGATCGGCTGGCGGCTGCTGGTCCAGGCCGAGGTCGCCGGCGCGGCTCTGGCCGCGGCGAGCGAGCGCGACCGGCCGTTCTATACCGGCAAGGTGGGTGTGGCGAGCTTCTTCGCCAAGAATGTGCTGCCCACGCTCACCGCGACCAAGGCGATCATCGCGGCGATCGACACCGACATCATGAGCATGCCGGAAGAGGCATTCTGAACGAGTCGACGGCGGTTCGTCGCGCTGGTCGGGCCGCCTCCGGTGCGCCGCGCTCGGCCCGGCTCAATTCTCGCGAGACCGGCCGACGCGGGGTGCCGTCGCGCCGGTGAGCGCGGCGGCCAGCGCGCGCAGGCCGCCGACGGCCGCCGTCAGACTGTCCCGGTCGGCCGGCTCGAGGCCGGCGAGAGCGTCGAGGACCAGTCCGGTGCGTACCGCCTCCATTTCGCGAGCGTGGGCGACGGCCTTCTCGGTGGGTGAGATTCGGCTGCACCGCCGGTCGGCGGGATCGGGTTTGCGATCGATGAGCCCGTATTCGGCCAGCTGACGCAACGTCACGCTCATATTGCTCGGCTGCATACCGGTCCGCGCGGCCAGTTCGCCGGGGGCCGCGCCCGGGTTGTGCACGACGATGCGTAACACCTCGAACTGGGTATCGGTGAGCGGTTCGGCGCCGGCGAGGCGCGGTGTCGCCCTGCGCACGGCGCGCGCGACATCCCGTAGCGCGCTGTCCAGCGCGCGGAGATCCGGGGGGTTGCTCACTGTGGCCATGTTAGCTTATGTATTCATAAATAAGTATTTGGGAGGAGGCGCCGTGCTGCCGATTCGTACACGACCCGGGGTATCGGGACTGCTGCTGGTGGTGCTGGCACTGCTGTCGGCCGCGGCGCCGTTCGCGGTGGATATGTATCTGCCGGCGTTCACCGAACTCGCCGCCGATCTCGGTACCACCGCGGCGAGCGTGCAGCTCACCCTGACCGCGTTCCTGGTCGGGCTCGCGGCCGGGCAGCTGCTCATCGGACCGCTCTCCGATCGTCTCGGCCGCCGCAGACCACTGGTGGTGGCCACCGCCGTCACCGTCGTCGTGACGGTGATCTGCGCCGCGGCCCCCACGATCTGGTTGCTGATCGCCATGCGCTTCGTACAGGGGCTGACCGCGTCCGCGGGCCTGGTCATCGGCCGCGCGGTGGGTGCCGACCGCACCGAGGGCGCGGCGACCGCCCGGATCTTCACGCTGTTCTCCGCCATCGGCGGGATCGCCCCGGTGGTGGCGCCGTTGCTCGGCGGGATTCTGGTGCCGGCCGGATGGCGTGCCGAATTCTGGGCCTTGAGCGGGATCTTCCTGCTGATGTTCCTGGGCGCGCTGGTCGTGGTCCCGGAATCGCTGCCGCCGGAGCGGCGGCATACCGAAGGCGCGGCCGGCACCCTGCGAACCCTGCGGGGGATCGGCTCCGATCGCGGCTACATCGGCTATATCTTCGCCTTCGCGCTGGGGTTCGCCGGGATGATGTCCTATATCTCGGCCTCCCCGTTCGTGATCGAGAATGTGCTCGGGATGTCCAACCGGGTGTACACGATTGTCTTCGCCACCAATGCGGCCGGGATGATCGCGGCCGGCGTGGTGGTCTCCCGGCTCGTGGGCCGATTCGGTCCGGGGCCGATCCTGCGGATCGGCCAGGCGGTGATCCTGGTGTCGGGGACCGCGCTGCTCGTGTCGCTGGCGATCGGGGCACCGGCGGCGGCGGTGCTGCCGGTGCTCTTCGTGATGGTCGCCGCCACGCCGACGGTCATGGGCACCGCGAGCGCGCTGGCGATCGGCCGGGCCCGCCATGCGGCCGGTACGGCATCGGCGTTGATGGGCGCGTTGCAGTTCACGCTCGGCGCGGTCGTTTCCCCGCTGGTCGGGCTCGGCGGTCCGGCCACCGGGGTGCCGATGGGCATCATGATCGTGGTCTGCGCGTGCCTGGGCATGGTCGCGCGGCGGATCGCGGCGACAGCCGGTGAACTCGTGCGGCCCGAGCGCGAGCCGACACCCGCGTGACGATCGGCGGCGTGCCCCCGGGTTCACGCAGGTGGCCGCCGCCTTTCGGGGTTCGTCCGATCCCGGCGGACCAGACCGGACGGTCCATGACGCACAATGCTTGGCGTGACAGTTGAGCTACTGATCCTTCTGGTCGTCATTGTCACGGCGTTGGCTTTCGATTTCACCAATGGTTTCCACGACACGGCCAACGCGATGGCGACCTCCATTGCCACCGGTGCGCTGCGTCCCCGAGTTGCCGTCGCGTTGTCGGCGATCCTGAACCTGGTGGGCGCGTTCCTGTCGGTGGCGGTGGCCGCGACGGTGGCCGAGGGCATCGTGCGGTTGAACGAGGTATCCGGGCATTCGCTGCTCATCATCGTCTACGCGGGGCTGGTCGGCGGCATTCTCTGGAACCTCCTCACCTGGCTGTTCGGCTTACCGTCGAGTTCGTCGCACGCGCTGTTCGGCGGGCTGATCGGGGCCACTCTGGCCGCTCTGGGGTGGAGCGGGGTGGTGTGGGTCTCCGGCAACGGCGGGGTGATCAACAAGATCGTGATCCCCGCGCTGCTGGCGCCGGTGGTCGCCGGCCTGGTCGCCACCATCGGGACCTGGGCCGTGTACCGGATCACCCGCAATGCCGATCCGGACAAGGTGACCAGCGGGTTCCGGTGGGGGCAGGTCGGCTCGGCATCACTGGTTTCACTGGCCCACGGCACCAACGACGCGCAGAAGACGATGGGCGTCATCTTCCTGGCCCTGGTCGCCTACGGGGAGCTCTCCCCGGATTCGGCGATGCCGTTGTGGGTGATGGCCGCCTGTGCGTGCGCCATCGCCGCCGGAACCTATCTGGGTGGCTGGCGGATCATCCGCACCCTCGGCAAGCGGCTGGTCGATATCGATTCGCCACAGGGGTTGTCGGCCGAATCGGCCTCGGCGGCGATCATCCTGACCTCCGCCCACTTCGGCCTGCCGCTCTCCACGACACAGACCGTCACCGGTGCGATACTCGGATCCGGACTCGGCAAGGGCGCCGAGGTGCGCTGGGGTGTGATGGGCCGGATGGTCGTGGCATGGCTGCTCACCCTCCCGGCCGCCGGTATCGCGGGTGCCATCTGCTGGGCGCTCGCGCACTACATCGGCGGGCTGGCGGGCGTACTGGTGGTCTTCGCACTGCTGATCGCTCTCGCGGGCCTCATCTACCGGCGCTCGCTACGGGACAAGGTGTCCAGTGGCAATGTCAACGATCCGCCCACGGCCGATCCCGAACAGACCCTGCCCCGGCCGGTGGAGCCACCGGTCGCCGAATCCACGTCCGAGGAGGCTTCTTGATGATGCGATACCTCCGCCTTCGCTGCGGCCTCCGCGGGCGGTATGTGCCGAGTTCGAGGGAGGTTGTGTGATGCGATACCTCCGCCTTCGCTGCGGCCTCCGCGGGCGGTATGTGCCGAGTTCGAGGGAGGTTGTGTGATGCGATACCTGCGCCTTCGCTGCGGCCTCCGCGGGCGGTATGTGCCGAGTTGGACGGAGGTCGAGTGATGCGGTGCTTCCGTCTTTGTTGCGGCCCCCGTGGGCTGCGGGTGCCTGATTCGATGGAGGTTTCATGGGCACGGTTCTGACGAATCTGAGATCGCTGGGGGAGGTGACGCTGGCGGCGCTCGTGCTGGGGGCCGGGCTGCCGATGGTGTTCGCGCTCGGGGTGCGGTTGTGGTCGGCAGCGGAGACCGCGGGATCCGACGGTTCGGTGCGGCGGCATCCGGCGGCGCTGATCGGGGCCTGCGCCTGCTTGTTCGTCGTCGTCGCCGTCGTCGTCGCGGGGGTGCTGTTCGTCGCGAAGGCGTTCCTCGCGCACCGCCTCGGTATCCACCTTTTCGGGCAGGCCTGAGGTGACCGCCGAGAACGAGGTGCCGCCGGAACGGTCGGGCCTGCTCGCCCGCGTTCTGGCTTGGCTACGGGCCGGATATCCGCAGGGTGTGCCGCAATCGGACTATGTGGCACTGTTCGCCGTGCTGCACCGGGACCTGACGGAGTACGAGGTCGTGCTGGTCGCCGAGGAACTCGTGCGGGACCGCGACGACCGGGAGATCACCCACGCCGAGGTCGAGGCGGCGGTGAGCCAGCATGCCCGGGAACAGGCGGGGCCGGAGGACATCGCGCGGGTGGCCTCCCATCTGGCCGCGGGTGGCTGGCCGCTGGCCTCGCCGCTGGCCGAGATCGCCCAGCCCGACGAGGACCGAGGATGACGCATGTACTGCGCACGATCGTCGACTGGCTCCGGCGCGGCTATCCGGAGGGGGTTCCGGAATCCGATTACATTCCCCTGGTCGCGCTGCTACGGCGGCGGCTGACCGATCAGGAGGTCCAGGAGATCGCCGCGGAGGTTCTGCATTCTCCGGACCGTCCGATCGACCGCACCGATATCCAGGTGATGATCACCGAGGTCACCGACGAGATGCCCTCCGAGATGGATCTGCGGCGGGTGCTGTCACACCTGGATCCGCCCGGCTGGCCGCACTGAGCGGCGACCGTACAGGCGAATATGCAATTCTTGCTAACCCGCGTATCGCACGCTGCGAACGACCCCTAAGCTGGACGCATGGCCAAGACTTATGTCGGCGCCCGGTTGCGGCAACTGCGGACCGAACGCGGGCTCAGCCAGGTGGCGCTGGCCCAGCAACTGGAGATTTCGGCCAGCTATCTCAATCAGATCGAGCACGATGTCCGACCGCTCACCCTGCCGGTTCTGCTGCGGATAAGCGAGGTTTTCGGGGTCGAGGCGACCTTCTTCTCGCCGCAGGACGACACCCGGCTCATCGCCGAACTGCAGGAAGTGGTGATGGATCAGGAACTGGGTATCGAGGCCGACGCCCGCGAGATCGCGGAGATGGTCTCGGCCCATCCGAGTATGGCCCGGGCCCTGGTCAATATGCACAACCGCTACCGCAACACCAGCGCCCAGCTGGCCGCGGCCACCGAGGACAGATTCGCCGACGGCTCCGGTAGCGCCACCATCAGCAAACCGCACGAGGAAGTGCGCGACTACTTCTACCAGCGGCAGAACTATATTCACGAACTCGATACCGCCGCGGAGGAACTGGCCAACCGAATCCGCTTCCACAACGGCGACGCGCACAGCGAGATCCCCAAGGTGCTGCGCACCCACGGTGTGCGGATCGTGGAACGTATCGACCTCGGTGAAGGTGTTCTGCACCGCTACGACCCGGACAACCAGGTGCTCGAGATCGCGCCGCACCTGTCCGGTGGCCAGCGTCTGTTCAAACTCGCCGCCGAACTGGCCTATTTCGAGTGCGGGCAGCTGCTCGAGAAACTGGTGGACGAGGGCAATTTCTCCGGACCGGACGCGCGCAAACTCGCGATGCTCGGTCTGGCCAACTATTTCGCCGCGGCGACCGTGCTGCCCTATACCTATTTCCACGAGGTGGCCGAGGGTTTCCGCTACGACATCGAACGGTTGTCGGCCTTCTTCGCACAGAGCTACGAGACCGTCTGCCATCGCCTGTCCACGCTGCAGCGACCGGAACTACGCGGAGTGCCGTTCTCGTTCGTTCGGGTGGACCGGGCCGGAAACATGTCGAAACGGCAGTCCGCCACCGGTTTCCATTTCTCCTCCAGCGGCGGCACCTGCCCGCTGTGGAACGTGTACGAGACCTTCGCCTACCCCGGCAAGATCATGACCCAGATCGCGCAGATGCCCGACGGCCGCAAATACCTGTGGGTGGCGCGTACGGTGGAACGCCGCGCGACACGGTACGGCCAGCCCAGTAAGACCTTCGCCATCGGACTGGGTTGCGAGATCCGGCACGCGGCCCGGGTGGTGTACGCCGACGGTATCGACCTGCGCGAGGCCAACGCCACACCCATCGGCGCGGGTTGCCGGGTGTGCGACCGCGCCAACTGCCCCCAGCGGGCCTTCCCGCCGCTCGGCAAAACCCTCGATATCAGCGAACATCGGAGTTCGGTCTCCCCGTATGTCTTGAAATGAGTTCCACCGCAGGGGTGTTCGATCAGTTCCCGGCGGATTTCCGGTCGGTCGTTTCCAATTCGGAGATCAGCACGGTCGGCGCCAGATGACCGCGCAGGCGCCGATCTATCTCCCCGGCCACCGGAATGACCACCGAGGCGGCCGAGGTCGCGACCGCGTCGACGAGGATCGCCGGCCAATCCGGAGTCTCCGTCGTGGCCAGTGCCGCGATCACGGCAGCGGCCACCGGGTCACCCGCACCGGTCGGATTGCCGGTCAGCGGCTCCGGTAGCCGGGCCTCCCAGCAACCGTCCGGGGTCACCGCGACCATGCCCAGCGGCCCCCGGGTCACGATCACCGCGCCGACCCCGCGATCCACCAGCGGCCGGGTCGCGATCACCAGTGCCTCCGGCGTCTCGGGCCGGCAGTGCGTGAGCGATTCGAACTCGTCCAGGCCGGGCAGCAACACCACCCCCGGAACTCGGGCGGCCATCCGCAGCGCGGGTCCGTGCAGGTCACAGACCGTGGGCACCCCGGACTCCAGCGCCGCTCGCGCGATCCGGGCAGGTAGACCGGGATCGATACCGTCGGGTAGCGAGCCCGCGATCACCAGACCCGAGATATGCGGCAGCATCCCCGATACCCGGACCTCGAGCTGTTCGGAGGCGTGCGGATTCGAGATCCGCGCGCCGGGTTCCCGGAACGCGGTCGCGGTGCCGGTATCGGATTCGCTGATCACCACGGTGCGCCGGACCCAGGGCAGCGCGTGCACGAAATCCACCGGCATCTCCGCCTCGGCGGCGGCGGCGAAAGCGTGGTCGGCGAACCCCGTGGCCCGGGCATAGCGGCCCAGCTGATTCAGTACTCGGGTGACATTGATGCCCTTGCCGCCGAGACGCTGCTCCACCGACCGGACCCGATGCGCGAGTCCGGGCGTGTAGTTCTCGACACGATAGGTCACGTCGTAAGCGGGATTCATTGTCACGGTGAGGATCACGAGAACCACTGTCCACGAGAATCGGCCCGGCACAAGATCGAGGGGCGGGATCGACAGGGTGATCCAGGTCGCCTTCGCGGCGACCCGGAGCGATCGGGTACCGCGCTCAGATCGCCGCCTCCGCGGGGAAGGGAACCGTGATCCGGCCGAGTCGTCCGTTGCGCGCGGCCACCATTTCCGCGGTCACCGCCAGCGCCGTCTCGGTGGCCGTCGCCGCGCCGATATCCATTCCGGCCGGGGAGTGCAGCCGGGCCAGTTGCGTATTGTCGAATCCGCTCGCGCGCAGATCGTCGAGGCGCCGCGCGCTCGACACCGTCGAGCCGACCGCGCCGATATAACCGATTTCGGGTAGTCGCAGCGCGACGGTGAGCAGCGGGATCTCGAACTGCGGGTCGTGGGAGGCGAGCACGATACCGGTGGACGAATCGATCTCGCCCTCGGAGACCAGCATGTTCAGGTAGCGGTGCGGCCAATCGCAGACCACCTCCGCGCCGGGGAACGATTCCGGCACCGCGAACGTGGGCCGCGGATCGCAGACCGCGACCCGGTAGCCGAGGAGTTGCGCCTGCGCCGACAGCGCCCCGGCGACGGCATTGGCGCCGAAGAGCACCAGCAGCGGTGGCGGCGCGAACGAGGCAACGAAGATATCGGACTGCGGTAGCGAGACGAGTTCGGTCGCGTGCCTTTTGTCGGTGATCAGATGCTGACCGATCATTCCGGGCTCCGGATTCCACACCACTGTGAAGACCGTGACACGGCGATGCTCGGCTATTTCGGCGGCAATGGTCGGGAATTCCGGGAAATGGCCGCGAGAGAACGGTTCGGTGAAAACATCGATCACCGCGCCTTCGCCGCCGGGCACCGGTAACCGGTGCAGCGCCCGTTGCCCCGTCCGGGCCGACTGCAGAGTCGACTCGTAGACGGTGTCCTCTATCCCGGTCGCCGCCATGGTCCCGTAGATCATTCCGTCGGGGTCCACCAGCATCGATGTGCCCACCGGAATGTCCACCTGACCACCCGTGCGCACGATGGTGGCCAGCCCGCCCGTCCGGCCCGAACGCCACACCTGCAGCAGGTCGTCGACGATGTCGCGCATCAACAGCTCCGATCCCACCGTGCGACGGAGGGCAGGCGCTCACCATCGGCACCCGTCACCGATGACCGCGCACGTGACGGACACCCTAGCGCTGTTCTGTGTGAATTTGGCACGCCTGCGAAAATCTCGTCGGGCGAGAACATGAATGGTTGGCCAAGTGTTGTGTGGCGCCACGGTCCCCTTCTGGGCATATTGTGAAATTGTGGGGGTTCACCAGCCACTTGTGCTCCCCGAAGACGGGAACATTTACAAGATCCGTCGAGCCACCACGAAGCCCCCGACCCACCCCCCGCGGGCCCCCTCCCCGGATCCTCCGCATGCAGACCGATCCGTCGATGCCCCCGCAACCCGCCTGCGTCGAGTTTTACGAGACACCTCAAAGG
>JABFXT010000288.1 GCA_013361595.1 Nocardia sp.
GAGCGGACCGGAGTCCGGCAGGAACTCGCCGGGCACCACTCCGGCCGGTACCCGTCGCGTACGTGCCGAACCCGAACCGGAAGGCGACAGCCTCATCCACCTCCGCTGGTGGTCGCACAGTGCGCAGTGAGGTCCGGCGCCCGGCAGCGCCAGTCTGGAACGGTATCCGATACCTGTTACGAACCGAAGTCGCCACTACCGGGTGCGGGGAAACGCGGGCCCGGCCGCCGACGCGCCGTCGGGAGGGTCCCGGCGGCACACCGGGACCCCGCCGCATCCGGGACCATCGCACTCAGGCGTTCACGACTCTGCCCAGTTCGGCGGGGGTCGCGAGCAGATCGTGCGACGGCAGTACGCGAACCGTGTACCCCACCGCACCCGACAGCGGCACCGGGGCGTCGACGGTGAAGACCTCGAGTGCCGAATCGGCGGATTCACGGCCGGTATGGGACATGGCGACGGTCTGTGTATCGGAGAGATCGTCCTCGGGCGAGACGTGGCCCAGTACCGCTTGTACTGTCACATCGCCGGGGCCGAGACCGGCGAGGTCCACCCGCGCGGTCAACGACAGCCGCGCCCCGATCACCGGGGTATCCGGCAGGCCGGCCGCGTCCACCTGCACCACCCGCACGCCCGGCCAGGCATCGTCCACCCGCCGGCGGTACTCCGCGATCTCCCGCGCCCCCCGCAGATCCGCCGCCGTGGCCTGCCGCCGGGCCGCGGCGGCCGGAGCGTAGTACCGCTCGGCGTATTCACGCACCATCCGGTCCGCGAGCACTTGCGGGCCGAGGGCGTGCAGGGTGTGGCGCACCATCGCCACCCAGTGCGCCGGAATACCGTCCGCGCCCCGATCGTAGAAATGCCGCGTGACGGTACGCTCCATCAACTCGTAGAGCGCGGTCGCCTCCAGATCGTCGCGGCGCTCGTCGTCGACGACGCCGTCGGCGGTCGGGATCGCCCACCCGTTCTCGCCGTCGAACATCTCGTCCCACCAACCGTCCCGGATGGACAGGTTCAGGCCGCCGTTGAGCGCCGATTTCATCCCGGAGGTTCCACACGCCTCCAGGGGTCGCAGCGGATTGTTCAGCCACACATCACAACCCCAGTAGAGATACCGGGCCATGGACATGTCGTAGTCGGGCAGGAACACGATGCGATGCCGCACGGCCGGATCATCGGCGAACCGCACCACCTGCTGGATCAGCGCCTTACCGCCCTCGTCCGCGGGGTGGCTCTTACCGGCCACCACCAGTTGCACCGGACGGTCGGGATCGAGCAGCAGATCCCGCAACCGCTGCGGATCGCGCAGCATCAGGGTCAATCGCTTGTAGGTCGGCACCCGGCGCGCGAACCCGACCGTCAGCACTCCGGGGTCGAACACCGAATCCACCCAGTTCAGCTCGGCGTCGGCCGCCCCCCGCTGCCGCCACGACTCCCGCAGCCGCCGCCGCACCTCCCCGACCAGCTTCGCGCGCAGGGTCGCGCGGATCCGCCAGAGCCGCACCGGCTCCAGTTCCCCGAGGCGCTCCCACACCCGCGGGCAGTCGGCGGTGTCCAGCAGTTCTCCCCATTCCCGGGCGGCCCAGGTCGGCGCGTGCACCCCGTTGGTCACCGACCCGATCGGCACCTCGGCGGCATCGAAACCGGGCCACAGCGGGTTGAACATGTCCCGGCTCACCGCGCCGTGCAACCGGGACACCCCGTTGGCCCGCTGGGCCAGCCGCAACCCCATATGCGCCATATTGAACACCGTCGGATCGGCCTCCCGGCCCAGCGCGACGATCCGGTCCACCCCGATCCCGGGCAGCAGCGGCGACTCCGATTCGCCGGACGATCCACCGAAATACCGGTGCACCAGCGAGACCGGGAATCTGTCGATCCCGGCCGGCACCGGCGTATGCGTGGTGAACACGGTGCCCGCGCGCACCGCCGCGAGCGCGGTATCGAAATCGTGACCCGCGGCCAGGTATTCACGGATCCGTTCCAGTCCGAGAAACCCCGCATGCCCCTCGTTCATATGGAACACCTCGGGATCGGCCGACCCCGCCGCGGCCGTATAGGCGCGCACTGCCCGTACGCCGCCGATCCCGGCGAGGATCTCCTGCTGGATCCGGTGTTCCTGATCGCCGCCGTAGAGCCGGTCGGTCACCGACCGCAGATCCGGATCGTTGGCCGCGATATCGGAATCCAGCAGCAACAGCGGAACTCGCCCCACCTGCGCGATCCACACCCGCGCCGTCAGCACCCGCCGATCCGGCATCGCCACGTGCACCAGCACCGGCGAGGAATCGGCGGTCAGCAGTCGCAACGGCAGACCCTGCGGATCCAGGGCCGGGTACCGCTCGGCCTGCCAGCCGTCGGCGGTCAGCGATTGCCGGAAATATCCCGATCGGTAGAGCAGCCCCACCGCGATCAGCGGTAACCCCAGATCCGATGCCGCCTTCAGATGGTCGCCGGCCAGGATGCCGAGCCCACCCGAATAGTTCGGCAGTACCTCGGTCACGCCGAACTCCATCGAGAAGTAGGCGATCCCGCCGACCCCGAAATCGGCCACCGGCCGATCCAGGTAGGCCCACAGATCGGCCGCCGCCGCATCGACCTGCCCGCAGAACTCCTCGTCACCGGCGAGCGCGTCGAGCCGCTCCGGCGGCACCTCGCCCAGCATCCGTACCGGATCGTGCCCGACCTCCGCCCACCGATCCGGGTCCAGCGCGGCGAATACATCCTGCGTCGGCCCGTGCCACGACCAGCGCAGGTTGGTGGAGAGTTCGCCCAGCGCGGCCAGACGCTCCGGCAGATGGGCGCGGACGGTGAACCGACGCAGTGCCTTCATCCGCCCGAGCTTATTGGGAGCGACGGCAGCGGAATCGGCTGGCCCGGTTGCCGTGGTGTGCCGGTTTCCCCGCCACCGCCGTTGCCAATAACGTGGTACGGATGACCGGCCGCATCGCCATCGATGACACTGCCCCGCTCGTCCCCGGCGGTTATCCGGCGAAGGCCGTGACCGGGGAGGTCTTCCCGGTGCGGGCCGTCGTGTGGCGGGACGGGCACGGCGCCGTCGGCGCCACCCTCGCAGTGCGGGCGCCGGGTTCGTCACGTTCGGTGCGTATCCCGATGACCCCCGACTACGAACCCGATGTCTTCAACGGCGTCTTCACTCCCACCGGCCCGGGCGTCTGGCATTTCCGGGTCGAGGGCTGGGCCGATTCCGTCGCGACCTGGCGGTCGGCGATGGAGACGAAACTGGCGGTCGGGCAGAGCGCGGCGGATCTGGACAACGATCTGGAAATCGGCGCCCGGTTGCTGGAGCGGGCGGCGCAGGCGGTGCCGAAACGGGAGTTCGAACGGCTGCGGGCGGCCGCGGCGGCACTGCGCAGTGCCGAATCGCTTCCGGCGCGGGTGGCTCCCGCGTTCACCGACGAGGTCGCCGAGATCCTGCGCCGGACGCCGCTACGGGATCTGCTCACCCGCGGACCGCAGTACTCGGTACTGGTGGAGCGGCCGCGGGCGCGGACCGGGTCCTGGTACGAGTTCTTCCCCCGCTCGACCGGTGGCCGCGACGACCGGGGCGTCCCGGTGCACGGCACCTTCGCGACCGCGGCGAACGAACTGCCCCGGATCGCGGCGATGGGGTTCGATGTGGTCTATCTGCCGCCGATCCATCCCATCGGCGCGGTCAACCGCAAGGGCCGCAACAACGCGCTCACCGCGGGTCCCGGCGACGTCGGCTCCCCGTGGGCGATCGGTTCGGCCGAGGGCGGCCACGACGCGTTCCATCCGCGGCTCGGTACCGAAACCGATTTCCGCGCCCTCGTCACGGCCGCCGCCGACCTCGGCCTGGAGGTCGCACTGGACCTGGCGCTGCAATGCGCACCGGACCATCCGTGGGTGAGCGCGCATCCGGAATGGTTCACCACCCTGCCCGACGGCACCATCGCCTACGCCGAGAATCCGCCCAAGAAATACCAGGACATCTATCCGCTCGAATTCGACAACGATCCCGACGGCCTCTACGCCGAGGTACTGCGTGTGGTCCGGTACTGGGTCGGGCTGGGCGTGCGGATCTTCCGGGTCGACAACCCGCACACCAAACCGGCCGATTTCTGGGAGTGGCTGATCGCCGCGGTACGCCGGACCGACCCGGACGTGATCTTCCTGTCCGAAGCGTTCACCTACCCGGCACGTCTCTACGGTCTCGCGCGTCGTGGGTTCAGCCAGTCCTACACCTATTTCACCTGGCGCACCCACAAACACGAGCTCACCGAATTCGGTCTGGAACTCGCCGCCAAGGCCGATGAAGCCCGGCCCAACCTTTTCGTCAACACCCCCGACATCCTGCACGAGAGCCTGCAGCACGGCGGCCCGGGAATGTTCGCGATCCGGGCGGTCCTGGCCGCGACCCTCGGCCCCAGCTGGGGGGTGTACTCCGGGTACGAGCTGTACGAGCACCGGGCCGTCCGGCCCGGAAGCGAGGAGTATCTGGATTCGGAGAAATACGAACTGCGGCCCCGCCCGTTTGCCGAGGCCCGGGCCCGCGGCGAATCGCTGGAACCGCTGCTCACCCGCCTCAACGAGATCCGGCGGCGGCATCCGGCACTACAGCAACTGCGGTGTCTGCACTTCCACCACATCGACAACGACAACCTGCTCGCCTACTCGAAGATCGACCCCGCGACCGGCGACGCGGTTCTGGTGGTGGTGAACCTGAACCCGTTCACCGCCGAACAGGGGACGCTGTCGCTGGATCTGCCGGCGATCGGCCGGGAATGGCACGATCGCCCGGTGGTGCACGACGAGATCAGCGGCGAGCAGTACCACTGGGCGCAGTCCAACTACATCCGGCTCGACCCCGCCGATGCGGTCGCCCACCTCATCGCGCTCCCGCCGGTACCCCATCACGCCCGTGCCGCACTGGCCCATCGGCGCGACTTCCGGTGACCACGTGATAGAACGTCGCGACCTGCTGCTCCTGGCGGCCGGCAGCCACCCCGACCCGCATACGGTGCTCGGCGCGCACCCCCGTCCCGACGGCACCGTAGTCCGGGTGCTGCGACCGGCCGCGGAATCGGTGTCGGTGCTCGTCGGCGGTACCGATCACCGCCTGGAGCCGGTGGGCCACGGCGTTTTCGCCGCCGTACTGCCGTACCCCGATCTACTGGACTACCGCATCGTCACCGTGCATCCCCATCTTCCGGCCACCGTCGCCGCCGACGGCTACCGCTTCCTGCCCACTCTCGGCGAACTCGACCTACATCTCATCGGCGAAGGCCGGCATCAGCGGCTGTGGGAGGTGCTCGGCGCGCACCCGCGCGCCTATCACGGCCTCGACGGGGAAGTCCGGGGTGTCTCCTTCGCGGTCTGGGCCCCGAACGCCCGCGGGGTGACCGTATTCGGCGATTTCGACCACTGGCAGGGCGGCACCTGGCCGATGCGCGCCCTCGGACAGTCGGGGGTCTGGGAGGTTTTCGTCCCCGGCGCGGCGCCCGGTGACCGCTACAAATACCGGATCCACGGGGCCGACGGCCGGATGGCCGATCACGCCGATCCGGTCGCCTTCGCCACCGAGGTCCCACCGGCCACCGCGTCCGTGGTGGCCGAGTCCGGTCACCGGTGGACCGACCACAACTGGGTCACCGCCCGCGTCCACACCGATCCCGCGCGGGCCCCGCTCAGCATTTTCGAAATCCATCTCGCGTCCTGGCGACCCGGTCTGGGCTACCGCGAACTCGCGACCGAGCTCAGTGAATACGTGCGCCACCTCGGATTCACCCACGTCGAACTGCTACCGGTCGCCGAACACCCGTTCGGCGGATCCTGGGGATACCAGGTCACCTCGTACTACGCCCCGACCTCGCGGTTCGGCAGCCCGGACGATTTCCGGGCTTTCGTCGACCATATGCACGCCGACGGTATCGGCGTCATCCTCGACTGGGTACCCGCGCATTTCCCGCGCGATACCTGGGCACTGGCCCGTTTCGACGGCACCCCGCTCTACGAACATCCGGACCCGCGCCGCGGCGAACAACCGGAATGGGGCACCTACGTCTTCGATTACGGGCGGCCCGAAGTACGTAATTTCCTGGTCGCCAACGCCCGGTTCTGGATCGAGGAGTTCCATATCGACGGCCTGCGCGTCGACGCGGTCGCGGCCATGCTGTACCTCGACTACGCGCGCCCCGGCGGCGGCTGGGAGCCGAACATCCACGGCGGCCGCGAGCATCTGGAAGCGGTCGCCTTCCTCACCGAGCTGAACGACAGCCTGCACGGCTCGTATCCGGGTGTGGTCACCATCGCCGAGGAATCCACCACCTGGGCGGGTGTCACCCGGGCCACGGAAGTCGGCGGACTCGGCTTCTCCATGAAGTGGAACATGGGCTGGATGCACGACACCCTGAGCTATCTGGGCCGTGATCCCGTGCACCGCACCTGGCACCACAACGAGATCACCTTCTCGCTCATGTACGCGTGGAGCGAGAACTACGTGCTGCCGCTCAGCCACGACGAGGTCGTGCACGGCAAAGGCACGCTGTGGACCCGGATGCCCGGTGACGAATTCGCCAAAGCCGGCGGCGTCCGCGCCCTGCTCGCCTATATGTGGGCCCATCCCGGTAAACAACTGCTGTTCATGGGCCAGGAGTTCGGGCACTACCGCGAATGGTGGCACGACCACAGTCTCGACTGGCACGAGCTGGACAATCCGCTGCATCGCGGTATCCAGCTGCTGGTCGCCGACCTGAACCGCGTCTACCGCGACCACCCGGCCCTGTGGAGTCAGGACACCACCCCCGGCGGGCACTCCTGGATCACCGCCGACGACCGGGAGACCAACGTCCTGGCCTTCCTCCGGCACGGCGCCGACGGCTCCACGGTGGCCTGTATCTGCAATTTCTCCGGCACCACCCGCACCGATCACCGGATCGGCCTACCCGCCGCCGGGGACTGGATCGAGATCCTGAACACCGACGCACTCGAATACGGCGGCACCGGCGCGGGCAATCTCGGCGTAGTGCACGCCGAGCCGGTGAGCCGGCACGACCGCCCCGCCTCGGCCGCGCTCACTTTGGGCCCGCTCAGCGTCGTCTGGATGACCCCGCGTCCCTGAACAGCCGTTCGCCGGGAGCTGCACGGACCACAACGACACCCGGTTCCAGACCGGTGCCGAGATGCTCCTATGGATGTCAAGTGGTGGGGTTGGTGGTGATGAGGTGGTAGACCTCGCGGGCGACGTAGCGTTTGAGGCAGCGGATGATTTCTTTTTTCGACAGGCCTTGTTGGGTGCGTCGCTGCAGGTAGGCGCGGGTTGGTGGGTGCCAGCGGAGTCGGGTGATCACGATGCGGTGGACCGCGGCGTTGGCGTGGCGGTCACCGCCTCGGTTGAGGCGGTGACGGATGGTTCTCCCAGAAGATGCCGGGATCGGGGCCACGCCGCAGAGCATGGCGAACGCGGCTTCCGACCGCAGCCGGTGAGGGTTGTCACCGACGGTGACCAGGAGTTGGCCGGCAGTGTCGATGCCGAGGCCGTGGGCGGCGAGCAAGGTCGGGTTGATCACGGTCACGAGAGGTTTCAACAGTTCGTCGAGTTCGTTGATCTCGATGGTGAGTTGCTGGTGGCGCCGCGCCAGCGTGCGCAGGGCGATCTTCGTGGCAGTAGCCGGGGTGGCGGCAGTGGCGCGGTCGGGGCGCAGGCCCGCGCAGGTGGTGATCAGGGTGGTATCGGTGAGGTGACGCAGCCGGGCGCGCAGGTCCTCGGGTGCGGTGACCACCACGGCTTTGATCCGTCGTTGTGTGTCGGCGCGCTGGGTGATGGCGGAGCGGCGCGCGATCCGCAGGGTGCGCAGGGCTTCTACCCGCCCGTCGCGCTGTTTGGGTGTGATAGCACGTTCACCTGCGGCGGCGGTCCGGGCCGCGGCGATCGCGTCGATCGGGTCGGATTTACCCTGCAACCGGCGGATTCTGCGGTTCGGGCGGTCCACCTCGACAGTGTCGATGCCATGGTCGGCCAGGACGCGGGCCAGACCGGCGCCGTAGGCGCCGGTGCCTTCGACACCGACCCGGGTCAGGCGCCCGAACTCACGCATCCAGTCGACCAGTGCCAGGTAACCGCCTGTGTCGGCACCGAACTCGGCGGTGCCCAGCACCCGGCCCAGGCCGTCGATCACCGCCGCGGTGTGGGTGTCACGGTGGGTATCGACACCACCGATGATCGCGGCTTCGACTTCGTGTTCATGATGGGTCATGCTGGAAAGGTCCGTCCTGTTGTTCGACCGATCGGCGGGGCGGCACGCACCAGCCGGGTGGACGGACACGACAGTGACGGGTCTGCGGTAACAGGCTCCTATGAAGTCACGACCACCACGCCCGGTGAGTGCGGTGGCCCCGCAGCAGCCTCGACCGACAGATCTCGGCCAAGACACCACGGTCAGTCTTACGAAGGGTCAGGACAAGGCAACTGCGGGGCCACACCCATCCTCACTGTCTTACGAGGCCCCCAAAGGTCGAGGCCCGTCCCGCCCTTGACCGGAGGTGCTCAACGGTTCACATTCCCCGGACGGCCGACCGCACGTCGCATGAGCGAAGCTCGAGTCTCGAGGGCTGAACGGCGGGACCGAGGGGGCCTCGACCCCGCGGCGCCGCAGGCGACGCAAATAAACACAGCACCTTGACGAGCGACCCCCGCTTGTCACCTGTGCGGCCCGGTGAACCCCAGGCGGGCTGCTGGGCGCCCTTGGTCGCTGCCGTGCTGCCGTGCGGCCGTACCGGGGCACCCCGGTACCGCCCACAGACCTCCGCCCACTCTGTCGACCT
>JABFXT010000840.1 GCA_013361595.1 Nocardia sp.
GGGCCCCGACCTCGGACGCGGGCCGTCCGAGGTAGAGGCGCGGTGGATGTGCGTCTCCCGAGTGGGTCCGGCAAACGCTCAGCGTGGGGGATGGCCGGCGGCAGATGGTGGCGCGGTGTGGGTCACCGCGCGCCCGTGATCGATTCCCGCAAGTGGGAAGAGACACCAGGTCATCGTTCGGCGAGTACTTCGCCGATATACCGGGCGACCGCCGCTACCGAGGCGATGGTGCCGGGGTAGTCCATGCGGGTGGGGCCGAGCACCCCCATACCGCCGAGGACCGCGCCCGCGGAGCCGTAACCGGTGGTGACGACCGAGGTACCGCGCATTTCCTCGACCTGTGTCTCCTCGCCGATGCGCACCGTCACCATGCCGGGTTGCTGGGCGGCGGCGAGCAGTTTGAGGACCACGACCTGCTCCTCCAGCGCTTCGAGCACATTGCGCAGGGAGCCGTGGATACCGAAATCCCCGGCATTGCGGGTCAGGTTGGCGGTACCGCCCAGTACGAGGCGTTCCTCGGGATGTTCGACAAGTGTCTCGACCATGACCGTCGACACCTTGATCAGTACGTCGCGCAGTTTGGGTGGTGCCTGTTCGGGCAGTTCGGCGACCGCGGCGGAGGCGGCGGCGAGACGTTTACCGTCCATGGCGGCACCGAGCATGCCGCGCAGGGCGGCCAGGTCCTCGTCGTCGACCACGGTGCCGAGTTCGACGATCCGCTGATCGACGCGACCGGTATCGGTGATCACCACCAACAGCAGCCGGGCGGGGTTCAGTGCGACCACTTCCAGGTGGCGCACCGTGGACGCGGAGACCGTCGGGTACTGGACGACCGCGACCTGCCGGGTCAACTGCGCCAGCAGGCGTACCCCGCGGCGCAGCACATCGTCGAGATCGACCCCCGACTCCAGGAACTGGATGATCGCCTTGCGTTCGGCCGCCGAGAGCGGCTTCACCTCGGCGATCCGGTCCACGAACTGGCGGTAGCCCTTGTCGGTGGGGATACGACCGGAACTGGTGTGGGGCTGGGTGATGTAACCCTCGGCCTCCAGGACGGCCATATCGTTGCGCACGGTCGCGCTGGAAACGCCCAGGTTGTGCCGTTCCACCAGGGTTTTCGAACCGATCGGCTCCTTGGTGGAGACATAGTCGGCGACGATCGCCCGCAGGACCTCGAAGCGCCGATCCTCGGTGCTCGACATCGACCCCACCTCCTAGCCTTGCCGCGCGTCGATGTGGTCGTCCGGCGCACCGCGTCCTGTGAATCCGGCGCACGGACCACCGGGTTCGTCACCCAGTGTAGTTGCGCCCGGCGGATTCACCCGGTGCCCGTCGTGGCGCGCATGTTAGCGTCGGATCCGCACGATCAAGATACACAGAGGGGGGAATTCCGCGTGATCGATGATCCATCCCGGGGTGGCGCCGACCTGGCCCGGTGGGCCGAGGAGATGCAGCGCAAGTCGCAGCGCTACCAGGTGGTGCAGACCCGGATGGCGCAATTGGCGGTGACGATCACCTCCAGCGACAAGAGTGTTGTCGTGGTCGTCGACGCGAACGGCGCACCGACGGATATCCGCTTCACCGACGGTATCCGCCGCAAAAGCCCGGCAGCGTTGTCGGCCGAGGTGATGGAGTGTCTGCGCCGGGCCCGCGAAACGCTGGTCGGCGAGGTCACCGCGACCATTCGCGAGGTAGTGGGCGACGACTCGATCGGCGCGAACATCATCCAACAGTACGAGGACCGGTACGCCGCCCCGGAAACCGCCGCGTCCGCTCCCCCGGCCGCGCCCGCGGCGCCGGATCCCATCTGGTCACAGCAGCCGCCGCCGCATCCCGTCCCGCCCGGATCACCGGCCGCGCCACAGCCACCGCGGGCATCACCGTCACCGGCCCAGGCCCCCCGGCCCCCGGTGCCGGAAGCCGCATCCCCGCGGCCCCCGGCACCACCGGAACAACTACCGGTCGCTTCGTCGCTGATCCCCGATGTCGAAGACGAGGAAGGCGAATACTATCGCCGCGCCTCGTGGCTGGTGTGAGGCGGCGATGTCGAATCCGATTCCCGTACAGGTGGATCCCGAAGCCCTGCGCAAGCACGCCACCTCGATCGGTCAGCTCGCCGCGCGCCTCGGTACCGCGCTGGAAGCGGCGAATTACATCAGCGCGGCCGACGACGGCTTCGGGGTGATCCCCAAGCCCATCGTCGACTGGCTGCTCAGCGATAACCACACCGCCACCGTGCAGGCGATCAGCGATCTCACCGGCCAAGTGAACGCTGTACCCGAGAAGCTCACCGCCGACGCGGATTCGTTCGAGGGCGCCGACGGCGCGATCTCGAAGGCGCTGGAGGGGCTGCAGGCGACCGTCGACGGCGCCACCGGGGGGCTGTGATGGCAAATCAAGTGGGCGATTGGCTCAACGAGTCGCTGCCGGGGTTCGGCGACGAAGCCGCCCCCGAGGGCAATCCGTTGATCGCCGAGGGCACGAACTTCCGCGAGCAGTACTTCCAGGAGACGCTGTTCACCTTCTCCAATATCGGCCTCGACGGCGAAGACGGGCCGTGGGGGGCATTGGAGGGCACCGTCGCGTTCGACGCGTGGAAGGTCGTATCCGACTTACGGAAAGAGGACTATCTCACCGCCGCTTTCGGTGCGGTCGATGTCGGGCTCACAGCGTGGGGCGCATGGACCGACCCGTTCGGATTCGCCGGCGGCCAGATCGCGGGATGGATGCTGGAGCATTGCGAGTACCTGCGGCGCAGTTTCGACGCGCTGGCCGGCAACCCGGATATGGTCGAGGCGTACGCGGCGACGTGGACCGAGATCGCGGGAGAGCTGACAGCAATCGGCGCGGACTGGAAGAAAGCCGTGGACCAGGACATCGCCGCGTGGTCCGGTGAAACCGCCACCGCCTACCGCAATTACGCCGCGACCGCCGTCGACCGGATCGAAGCGGCCGGTGCGGCGGCCGCCGGACTCGCCACCATGATGGAGAAAGCCCAGAAAATCGTCGACGCGGTACGCACCATGGTGCAGGACATCCTGGTGGCGTTGGTCGGCGCGCTGATCGGCTGGACCATCGAACTGGCTCTGTCGCTGGGTACTTCGGCGCCGATCGTGGCATTCGCGGCGGCCAACCGGATCACTGTGGAATCGGTCCGGGTCTCGGTACTGCTCACCAAACTCGGATTGGCGCTCAAGGATATGACTCCGATCCGGCATGCCCTGGCCGCGATCCTCGACGAGATCACCGGTTCCGAAGAAGCCCCCGCACCCGCCTGACAACGACGGTCCACACCGCACGCCGGCCGGCCCGGGAGATCGGCCGACGCCCCGGTAGGCCATCCCTTCCCCGCTGAGCGAACGCAGGATCACCATGCAACCACATCCGCAACAAGTGCCGCGGGCTGTCCCGCAGCCTCCCCCTGCCCGCCCGGTGACTCCCGGGCAGCCCTATCGCGGCACGATGCTCCCGCCCGATTTCATCCTGCCCTACGATGCGACTCCGGATTCGCCCGTGCCGCTGTACACCCCCGTACCCGGGCCTACCGGGATAGCTGTGGAAGCGCGGTATTTCCCCTGGACGGTGCCGCCGCATTGCTACCGATGGCTGGCCGGACCACGCATTGTGGTGAACGGCCACCGGATCGCGGATACCGCATGGGGGACGACGCATATCCCCGTTCCCCCGGGCGTCCACCATGTGCGGGTGGGAACCGTCGCGCACTGGATCGTCGGGTTCAAAATCCTGCTGGCCACCGTCCCCGCCGGCAAGTTCGGCTTCGCGGACGCGATGATTCCGGTGGTGTCCGGGCATTGCACGACCGTCCACTATCAGTCGCCGCTGAACAATGTGCCCGCGGGCGCGCTGGGCCCCGAACCGCGGGAAACGTTCCCGGGTTGGCGCTACTACCGCGTGGTGGCGGCGGTGGTCGGTGCGCTGACGTTGCTCATCGGTGGGTTGTGCTTGTACTACACACTTTTCGAATGACCGGCGCAGCGCCGGCGATCAGCCGACCAGATCCCGGACAACCCCGTCGGCCAGCAACCGCCCGCGTTCGGTGAGGACCAGCCGATCATCGTCGATCCTGACCAGACCGTCCGCGGCGATACGGCGCGCGGCGGCGTTACCCGCCGTATCCAGATCGGCGAGCGGCAGACCGGTGCGCAGCCGCAGGGCGAGCATGACGCGCTCGAGGTAGCGGTCGGCGTCGGTCAGGTCTTCCCAATCCGCCGCGGGTAGGCCGCCACCGGCGACGCGGTCGGCATAGCGCGCGGGATGTTTCACGTTCCACCAGCGCACACCACCGAGATGACTGTGCGCACCCGGGCCGGCGCCGAGCCAGTCGCCACCGTCCCAGTAGCCGAGGTTGTGCCGGCATCGTGCGGCGTCACCGGCCGCCCAGTTGGACACTTCGTACCAGCTGAGCCCGGCAGCTTCGAGCCGTGCGTCGATCCGCTCGTACCGGGCGGCGAGGACGTCGTCGTCGGGGGCGGGGAGTTCGCCGCGGCGCACGCGGCGGGCCAGCGCGGTGCCGTCCTCGACGATGAGCGAATAGGCCGAGACATGGTCGACCCCGGCCTCGAGTACCGCATCCAGACTCGCGTCCAGATCGCTGTCGCGTTCACCCGGGGTTCCGTAGATCAGATCCAGGTTCACGTGGTCGAATCCGGCCGCCCGGGCCTCCCGGGCGGCGGCGACCGCGCGGCCCGGCGTATGGGTGCGGTCCAGGACGGCCAGCACGTGCGGGGCGGCCGATTGCATTCCGAGCGAGATACGGGTGAACCCCGCCGCGCGGATCCGTTCGAAGAACTGTGGCGAGGTCGACTCCGGATTCGATTCCGTGGTGACCTCGGCGTCCGGCGCGAGGTCGAACTCCGCGCGAATCGCGTCCAGCACGCCCGCGAGACCGTCGCCGCCGAGCAGTGAGGGGGTGCCGCCACCCACGAAGACCGTCGTCACCGGCGGTGTCGCGGAGGGCAGGGCCGCGAACTCCCGGGCCGCGGTCGCCAGCTCCACGCGCAGCGCCGCCGCCCACGATTGCGTCGAGGCCGAACTGCCGAGTTCACCGGCGGTGTAGGTGTTGAAGTCGCAGTATCCGCAGCGGGTCGCGCAGAACGGTACATGGACGTAGATGCCGAAGGGCCCGCCGCCGAAATCGCGCAGCACCGGAGCGGAGGCGTCGGTGTGCGGTGCGGTGGTGGCGGCGGGACTCACCCCTCCAGTGTGACCGTGGGCGGATCAGCCCTCGACGATCGGGGTGTTCTGGTTCGCGGTGAGCACCCAGCGACCGTCCTCCTCGGTCATCACATACATCGGCGTGCCCTCGCCGGTGAGCGCACCCGTGGTGTCGAAGTAGCGCTGCCGCACCTTCACCGCGGCCACATCGGGTCGCAGGAACAGAATGTGTTCGACCTCATAGGTCGCGTGTCCGTGGGCGGTCGCCCCGGGCAGCACCTGTGCGGTGAACTCGGCGATGGCACTCCGGCCGTACAGCCGCTTTCCGTGGCCGGTGGTCCAGACGGCATCATCGCGGAAGAGGGCGGTGAACGCGTCGACGTCCTCGTCGGCCTGGGCGCGGGCTACTGCGGCGACCACGGCGTGGACGGCGGCGATGGCGGAATCGGTGTCGGCCGGGCGGTGACCGGATTGCGTGGTTTCGATTGTCATGGGGCAGAGCTTGCAACCTCGACCGAACTTCAGGTCAACTCCGGAGTTCACCGTCGGCGCCGCCGTTCGCGCGTCCGGATACCCCCGCCGGTGGAAATATGACGGCCGTCACAAATAGACCCGGTGAACCAGGGAATTTCCCGCTTGTTCGCGGGAAATACTGGTAGGGCGGTCGGAACGCGAGCCTCGGCATGGCACAATAGGTCGCATGCGCGCATCCGGAGTACGACTTGTGGCACGTCGCCACGTCGACTACAAGCGCGTCTGCAGCGCCTGTTGTCTGCCCGGTTCCGCCCGGTAGCTCAGCTGCGCCCCTTCCCGGATTCCCGGTGATTCCGATTCGGATTTCGGCCCGCTGACACCGCGGGCGCGAGTCAGCCCCTCGCGCCCTCAGCACGGACGTAAGCCCAACCCAGCAGGAGCGACTTCATGACGTCGAGCACCGACGCCACCACCCCCGCGAAGGCCGAGACCCCCGCCGCCCGGCCCACGCGCGCCCGCACCGGCAAACCGGTACGCCGCCGCGCCGAGGGCCAATGGGCGCTCGGCTACCGCGAACCGCTGAACCCGAACGAACAGTCCAAAAAGGACGACAACCCGCTCAACGTCCGCTCGCGGATCGAGAACATCTACGCCAAGAACGGTTTCGACAGTATCGACAAGGGCGATCTGCGCGGCCGGTTCCGCTGGTGGGGTCTGTACACCCAGCGCGAGCAGGGTTACGACGGCTCCTGGACCGGCGACGAGAACATCGATCTGCTCGAAGCGAAATACTTCATGATGCGGATCCGCTGCGACGGCGGCGCCCTGAATGTCGCGCAGCTGCGCACGCTGGGCGGTATCTCCACCGAATTCGCCCGCGATACCGCCGACCTCTCCGACCGCGAGAACGTCCAATACCACTGGATCGAGATCGAGAACGTTCCCGAGATCTGGCGGCGGATCGAATCGGTCGGCCTGCAGACCACCGAGGCCTGCGGCGACTGCCCGCGCGTGGTGCTCGGTTCACCGCTGGCCGGCGAATCGCTCGACGAGATCCTCGACCCCACGCCCGCGATCGACGAGATCGTGCGCCGCTATATCGGCAAGAAGGAGTACTCCAACCTGCCGCGCAAGTTCAAGACCGCGATCTCGGGCCAGCAGGATGTGGTGCACGAGATCAACGATGTCGCGTTCATCGGTGTCGAGCATCCCGAGCACGGTCCCGGCCTGGACCTGTGGGTCGGTGGCGGACTGTCCACCAACCCGATGCTGGCCCAGCGGGTCGGCGCGTGGGTGCCGCTGGACGAGGTACCCGAGGTCTGGGAGGCGGTGGTGAGCCTCTTCCGCGACTACGGCTACCGCCGCCTGCGCACCAAGGCGCGGCTGAAGTTCCTGATCAAGGACTGGGGTATCGAGAAGTTCCGCGAGGTCCTCGAGGAAAAGTATCTGAAGCGCAAGCTGATCGACGGCCCGGCGCCCGAGCAGCCGAGCCGCCCGATCGACCACGTGGGTGTACAGAAGCTGCGCAACGGTTTGAATGCCGTCGGCTTCTCCCCCATCGCCGGCCGCGTCTCGGGCAGCATCCTCACGAAGGTGTCCGACGCGGTCGAGCGAGCCGGCTCGGACCGGATCCGGTTCACGCCCTATCAGAAACTGATCGTGCTCGATATCGCCGACGACAAGGTCGAGCAGCTCATCGCCGAACTGGAGCCCCTGGGCCTGCACGCGCGACCCTCGGTCTGGCGGCGCAATCTGCTGGCGTGCAGCGGGATCGAATTCTGCAAACTGTCCTTCGTCGAGACCCGCAAACGCTCCCAGGTGCTGGCACCGGAGCTGGAACAGCGGCTGGCCGATATCAACGCCGAGCTCGATGTACCGATCACCATCAATATCAACGGCTGCCCGAACTCCTGCGGCCGGTCGCAGATCGCCGATATCGGCTTCAAGGGCCAGCTCGTCGACGACGGCGACGGGAATCAGGTCGAGGGCTTCCAGGTTCATCTGGGTGGCAGCCTCGGCCTCGACAGCGCGTTCGGACGCAAACTGCGTCAGCACAAGGTGACCAGCGCCGAACTCGGTGACTACATCGAGCGCGTGGTCCGCAATTTCGTCAAACACCGCGAAGGGGGCGAACGGTTCGCGCAGTGGGCCGTTCGCGCCGAGGAAGCCGATCTGCGATGAAACCCGCGAGCGTGGTGACGGGAGAACTCACTGTGACAACCGAGCAGAAACAGCTGCCGACCAAACTGAGCACCGAGGAATTGAAGGCCCTCGCCGAGCGCGGCGCCGCCGAACTCGGTCCGGACGCCTCGGCCGAGGAGCTGCTGCGCTGGACCGACGAGAACTTCGGCACCGGCTATATCGTCGCGTCGAATATGCAGGACGGGGTGCTGGTCCAGTTGGCCGCCCAGGTCCGGCCCGGCGTGGACGTGCTGTTCCTCGACACCGGCTACCACTTCGCCGAGACCATCGGCACCCGGGACGCGGTGGAAGCGGTGTACGGGGTGAACGTGGTGAACGCCCGCCCGGAACAGACGGTCGCCGAACAGGACGCGCTGCTGGGCAAGGATCTGTTCGCCCGGGACGCGAACGAATGCTGCCGCCTGCGCAAAGTGGTGCCGCTGACGAATTCGCTCGCGCCCTACAACGCGTGGGTCACCGGAATCCGGCGGGTCGAGGCTCCCACCCGCGCGAACGCGCCGCTCATCTCCTTCGACGAAGGCTTCGGGCTGGTGAAGATCAACCCGATCGCGCCCTGGTCCGACGACGAGATGCAGGACTACATCGAAAAACATTCGATTCTCGTCAATCCCCTGGTGGAGGAGGGATATCCGTCCATCGGCTGCGCTCCGTGCACACGGAAGCCGGAGCCGGGTTCCGATCCGCGAAGCGGCCGCTGGGCCGGCCTCGCCAAGACCGAATGTGGGTTACACGCCTCATGACCGATGTATTCACCACCGAACGCTCCGTCGGGCTCTCGGATTTCGACACCCTGGCCGCGCTGGAATCGGAAGCCATCCATATCTTCCGCGAGGTCGCGGGCGAATTCGAACGCCCGGTGATCCTGTTCTCCGGCGGTAAGGACTCCACCGTCCTGCTGCACCTGGCGCTCAAGGCCTTCTGG
>JABFXT010000227.1 GCA_013361595.1 Nocardia sp.
ATCAACGAGGCGCTGCGCGACTGGGTGACCAACGCCGACGACACCTACTACTGTTTCGGCACCGCCGCCGGACCCCACCCGTTCCCGGTGATGGTCCGCGATTTCCAGCGGGTCGTCGGATTGGAGGCCCGCGCCCAGGTGCAGGCCCTCACTGGCCGGCTGCCCGACGCGGTCACCGCGTGTGTGGGCGGCGGGTCGAACGCGATCGGTATCTTCCACGCTTTCATCGACGACCCCGGCGTCCGGTTGATCGGCTACGAGGCGGCCGGCGACGGAGTGGACACCGGCCGGCACGCCGCCACCTTCACCGGTGGCTCGCCGGGTGCCTTCCAGGGCGCCTACTCGTACCTCCTGCAGGACGAGGACGGCCAGACCATCGAGTCGCATTCCATCTCCGCCGGCCTCGACTACCCGGGCGTCGGCCCCGAACACGCCTTCCTCCGCGATACCGGCCGCGCCGAGTACCTGCCGGTGACCGATTCCGCCGCCATGGACGCCCTGCTACTGCTGAGCCGCGCCGAGGGCATCATTCCGGCCATCGAATCCGCGCACGCCGTCGCGGGCGCGGTGGAACTGGGCCGCGAACTCGGCGAGGGCGCGATCATCCTGGTGAACCTGTCCGGGCGCGGGGACAAGGATATGGATACCGCTGCCCGCTGGTTCGGGCTCTTCGACGATCCGGACACCGGCAAGGAGAACGGTCAGTGAGTTCCGAGTCCCGCCTGGGTGCCACCTTCGCCGCCTGCCGGGCCGACAACCGGGCCGCGCTCATCGGATACCTGCCCGCCGGCTATCCGGATCTCGAGGGGTCGCGCCGGGTCGTCCGCGCGATGGTCGAATCCGGTTGCGATATCGTCGAAGTCGGCGTCGCCTACTCCGATCCGGTGATGGACGGACCCACCATCCAGGCCGCGGCCGAACAGGCGTTGCGCGGCGGGGTCCGAGTGCGCGACGTATTCTCCGTGGTCGCAGCGGTCACCGAGGCGGGTGCGCAGGCCGTGGTGAAGAGTTACTGGACTCCGGTGCTCAAATACGGCGTCGACCGTTTCGCCCGGGATCTGGCCGCCGCGGGCGGCGCCGGCATCATCACCCCGAACCTCATTCCGGACGAAGCCGGCGATTGGTTCGCCGCCTCGGACGCCCATTCGCTCGATCGCATCTTCCTGGTCGCGCCGTCCTCCACCGAGGAACGCCTGGCCGCCACGCTCGATGCCAGTTCCGGTTTCGTCTACGCGGCATCCACGATGGGGGTGACCGGCGCCCGGGACGCGGTCTCGACCATGGCGCCCGCGTTGTGCGCCCGGATCCGCGAGCACAGTGATATCCCGATCGGGGTGGGCCTGGGGGTGCGTTCCGGTGCCCAGGCCGCCGAGATCGCCGCGTACGCCGACGGTGTGATCGTGGGTTCTGCGCCGGTTTCCGCCGCGGCCGAGGGCCTGGACGCGGTCCGCGCGCTCACCGGCGAACTGGCCGGCGGGGTCCGCGCCGCCGCTGTCGCCTCCTGATCCGCGCCCGGACGATGACACACGGGCGGTGCCCGTACTTGCTCTGAAAATCCGCTCGACTACGGTTGCCCCGTGACCGTTATCGCCGCACCGGATACCGTCGCGCCCGCCGGAGCACCCGGCGGCGCCGTCCCGCACCCAGTCGATCTGCTGGCCTTTCTGCCCAGTCCGCCGCAGGGCGTCTGGGAAATCGGGCCGTTCCCGCTGCGGGCGTACGCGATCTGCATCATCATCGGCATCATCGTCGCCATCTGGTGGGGTGAGAAACGCTGGCAGGACCGGGGCGGCGAGGCCGGCACCGTGCTGGACGTCGCGGTTTTCGCGGTGCCGTTCGGGCTGGTCGGCGGGCGGCTCTACCATGTCGCCACCGACTGGCAGAAATATTTCGGTGCCGACGGCAACCCGATGGACGCGTTGAAGATCTATCAGGGCGGTCTCGGGATCTGGGGTGCGGTCTTCTTCGGCGCGATCGGCGCGTGGATCGCCTGCCGTATCTACAAGATTCCGCTGCCCGCACTCGGCGACGCGATCGCTCCGGCGATTCTGCTGGCCCAGGCCATCGGGCGTCTCGGCAACTACTTCAACCAGGAACTCTACGGTCGCGAAACCGATCTGCCCTGGGGTCTGGAGATCTATCTCCGGTTCGACGATTCCGGCCGGCTCGACATGATGAACGGTGTGTCCTCCGGCGAGGTGCATTCGGTCGTGCACCCCACATTTCTCTATGAACTGATCTGGAATGTGCTGGTCGTGGTCGCGCTGGTGCTGATCGACCGTCGTTTCCGGATCGGCCACGGACGGCTGTTCGCCCTGTACGTGGCGGGATACTGCTTCGGCCGATTCTTCGTCGAACTCATGCGGGACGACGAGGCCACTCAGATCGCGGGGATCCGGATCAATTCGTTCACCTCCGGCCTGGTTTTCCTGGCCGCGATCGCCTATGTGCTGTTCGCGACCAAGGGGCGCGAGACTCCCGAACAGTTGAGCCCCGACGCGGGCCCGCGCCCGTGGCCCTGGCAACT
>JABFXT010000036.1 GCA_013361595.1 Nocardia sp.
CCCCGCGGAATGAACCGGGCGGGTGGGGCCGGCGCGACCGGCCCCACCCGCCCGGTACCCCGCATCACCCCGATCGAAGGATTCGACCATGTCTTCCCCGTACCCCACGCCGACCCTCCCGGGGTCGCGTGTCGACGCCCCTGATCTGTATCTGCGTGATCCGGAGGTGGTGGGCGGTACCGCCGCGGAACTCCTGGACGAGCTCGACCGGCGGGTGTTCGTGGTCGCGCCGGACGCCGAGCCGGTACCGGCGGCGGGCGGGCGCCTCGTCTCGGCCGCCGACGCGGTCACCGGTGACCATCCGGTGCTCGGGGCCGTCGAACCGTGCGCGGTGACGGCGCTGGGTTCGGCGGCGTTCCGGCGCGCGTACGGGGTGCGGTTGTCGTATGTGGTCGGTGAGATGGCCCGGGGGATCGCGTCCGCCGAGATGGTCACCGCCGCCGCGCGATCCGGCATCCTGTCCTTCTTCGGCACCGGCGGGCTGAGCCTCGCCCGGGTGGAGCGGACGGTGGCCGAGCTGGCCCGGCGGCTCGACGGTCTCCCGTGGGGGGCGAACCTCCTGCACAATCCCGGCGAACCCGAACTGGAGGAGGCCACGGCCGCCCTGCTGCTCGAACACCGGGTGCCCGCTGTGTCGGCATCGGCGTTCATGGGGCTCACCCCGGCCGTCGTGCGGTGTGCCGCGTCCGGGCTGCACCGGGGTCCCGACGGCCGGATCCAGCGCCCCACCAAGATCATGGCGAAGGTGTCCCGGCCCGAGATCGCGCGCCTTTTCCTCGCGCCCGCTCCGGACAAGATCCTGCGCAAACTGGTCGCGGCCGGGCAGCTGACCGCGGCCGAAGCCGAACTGGCCGCGCTGATCCCGGTCGCCGACGACATCACGGTGGAGGGGGACAGCGGCGGTCATACCGACGGCAGGCCGCTGCTGGCACTGCTGCCGCGGATGATCGCCCTGCGTGCCGAGATCTCCGGGCAGTACGGATACGACCGGCGGGTCCGGTTGGGTGCCGCGGGTGGACTGGGCACCCCCGAGGCGGTCGCCGCCGCATTCGCGCTCGGCGCGGACTATGTGCTCACCGGTTCGATCAACCAACTCGCCCCGGAGGCCGATCTGTCGGCGGCGGCGAAAACCCTGCTCGCGGCGGCCGATATCGCCGATTTCACCACCGCTCCCGCCGCCGATATGTTCGAGATCGGCGCCCGGGTGCAGGTGCTGAAGAAGGGGAGTCGTTTCTGGACCCGCGCCCAGTGGCTCTACGACCGCTACACCACTCATCCGGGTCTGGAGGAATTGAGCCCGGCGGATCTGAAAAAGCTCGAAACCGAGATCTTCGGCGCGAGTGTCGACGAGATCTGGGCGCAGACCAGGGATTTCTGGCAGGAACGTGATCCGAAGCAGCTCGCCCGCGCCGAGCGGGACCGCAAACACCGGATGGCGCTGTGCTTCCGGTGGTATCTCGGTATGTCCACTCGCTGGGCCACCGAGGGCGAGGTCGAGCGCCGCGGTGATTTCCAGCTGTGGTGCGGTCCGGCGCTGGGCGCGTTCAATCGCTGGGCCGGACCGGATATCGGCAGCCCGGGTGTCGTGGAGATCGCCGAGAATCTGATGCGCGGTGCCGCCGTCCTGACCCGGTGTGACGCGGCCGGCCGGCTCGGGGTCGACCGGGTGTTCCCGGCGGTCGGCTATCGGGTGGCGGCACGGGGGTGATATCCGCCCCGGATCATCCGGTTCCGGCGGCGGATCGTGGCGGGGCGAAGTCGTCCAGTCCGTTCGCCCGCGTATTGTGCGCCGCCCGGATGAGCCAGGAACCGTCGCGGTGGACCAGGACCAGGGTGATGTATCCCCATCGGTCCTCGGCGGTGGCCGCGCCGGGCAGGATGTGTCCGGGCCAGTGCCAGCGGGTGTGCGCGAGTACGACGCCCGGTGCCAGTTCGTCGAGCGCGACGATCTCCTGCGTGTATCCGCGTTTCTGCGCGATCACCGACTCCGGTACGTCCAGATGGCCCCGCATGTTCGCCTCGCGCGAGCGCCACCAGATCCCGCGATGGGTGACGAAATCCGAATCCTCGGTGAAATATGTTCCCCACCGGTGCATCTCGTGGCGAACCCACAGTTCCGTATGAGTCGCCAGGGTGGCCCTGATGTTCCGTTCGTCGTCCGCGTCCATGCCACCACTGTGAAACCTGAACTTACCTTGAAGTCAAGCGGTCGGGGCCCGGACCTATCCGAGGAATTGTTCCTCGACCGGAGTGCTGAGCGAGGTTCCGTTGAGCTCGAGGTAGAGCTGGCGCTCGGTGACCGACACGGTGGCGGTGTTGCGGCGTTCGAGGATCGCCGCCGCGTCGGCCACGAAGGCGCGATCGAAGGAGACGAGGGGGATGGTCTCGGCGCGGTGGATCCGTTTACCGGTGAGCTGTGCCAGCACCTTGGCGGGGTCGTGATGGGTGTACACCGCGACCCGGTCGGCCAGTTTGCTGCCGCGATGCACGCGGTCGGAATCGAGCGTGGTGGCGCGCTGGGAAGGC
>JABFXT010000483.1 GCA_013361595.1 Nocardia sp.
GGTCACGGACTGTTCCGAAGCCCAGTGGCCGGGCGCCGCGCCCGGGCCACGAGCCGACCGCGTCGGCGTAGTGCCACAAGGCGAGAGAGTCGGAATAGAAGCGGCGGGTGAGCGTCGCGGCCTGGCGCGGGTCGATGCGGATCTTCTGGACGAAACTGTTCGAGTCGCTGTAGAGCGAGTCCAGGCAGGCCATGGCACGCAACCTGCGGAATTCGCCGACACCCGGCTCACCGAATCGTTCCCGGATCTCGTTCTCGACCATCGTCGTCACCCGGTTCAGATCCCGGTCCGCCCACGGGCTCCAGAAGATCGTCACGTAGTCCCAGAGCTGGTGGCGGATACCGGTGAGGTTCCAGTTGTCCAGTGCCACTTCACCGTCCGCTCGCACCCACAGGTTGCGGAAGGTCGCGTTGCCGTGGCTCAGCACCGCATCCCAGGTGGTGTCGCCCGGTATCGAGATCTCGTGCGGCATCGGGATTCCCAGTGCGTCGAGGAAGCCGTGTCGCTGCTCGTACTTGATCCGCTGCATACTGCGGTACAGCTGCTCCTGTTCGGCGACCGTACGCGCCGCCAGGTCGTCGGGGAGTTCGACCTTCTGCAGTTTCCGCAGCTGCCGCAACAGGCCTTTCAGGGTCTCCCACCGGTCCTCGTCGGCGGTGGTGGGAATCTTGCCCGCTCCCATCCGTCGGATGGAACTGGCACCCCGGCTCGCCGAGCCCGACCCCCACGCCGCCACCGTTTCCGGAACGTTCACGCCGGCGTCGCGGGCCAGATCCTCGGCCCGGTCCTCGGTCAGATCGATCCAATGGAAGGCCCGGTCGCCGCCGAGCAACTTGGGATGGGTGGGATTGGCTGCGAGGTCTTTGTCGCCCGGTTCGGCCGCGATGAGTCGCACTTTCCATACCTTTCCGTCGCGGTCGGTGACACACCAGACATGGGTGTAGTGCCCGCGCGCGTGGGCGGGCTCCATCGCCGTGGTGACCGCGAGTTGTACGGCCTTCTCCGGCGCTATCTCCCCGTCGGCGACTGTATCGGTAGCGGTCGGCAGGAAGTTCTCGTTGCGTGGCCGGCCCGTGGGCGTGTGGAATTCGATCGATGTCGCCGCGACGTCGGGATCGGTGAGATTCTTGCTCGCCCACCATCGGGTGGCGCGCAGGACGCCCGGGCCGAAGCGCCGGTTCATCTCCCGCGGGATCGCCGGGAGTGAATCCGCCGGATCGGTGGCCCAGCCGTCGGGCGCCTGGGAGCGGATCGTCGCGGTCAAGGAGGCGGCGGTGGCGTTCCATTTCTCCGGGTCCCAGCCGAATCCGCTCTGTGCGGCCTGCACTCCCTCCTTGCCGGATACCTCGAGCGAGAGAGTGTCGGCACCCAGCCGCCGCGCGAGGTCTTCGATGGGTCCGAGCACGTAGGGGCCGCCGTACTCCTCGGTGAGCAGCGCCAGATCGGCGGTGGAATCCGGCCGGGCGGTGATACGGCCGGAACGATCGAGCTCGAATACCACGGAAACATCGCCGTATTCGTAGGATTCGGACATCAGGACGGTGCGCATCCTGATCCGGCTCACGAGGTCGGTCTCGGTCGGGCCGGGGGGATCGAATTGCGCGGCGACCGGCTCCAGCCGGGCCGGGCCGTCACTGCTTTTCAGCACGGCCACCGCGGCCTGTAGTTCACCGCTTCCGGCGGCGAGCAGGGGGCGAATCGACAGCTGTGGCAGCTGCGAAGTGTCGTCACCGTTCCCTGTACCGGCCGCCGGTCCGCCGGGGGCTCGGTGACGGGGCTGTTGCTGCTCCCGCTGTTGTACGAGCCGTAGCGCCCATCGTGCGATATGGGCGCGCACTTCCGCGAGAGTCGGTTCCAGCTGTCCCGTGGCATCGAATACCCGGGTGAGATTTCGATGCAATGCCTGGGCGGCGTCCTCGAGAACCGCGGAGTCACCGTCCAGGAACGCGGGATCGGCGGCCACCCGCAACGGTAGCCGGAAACTGTCGCCCGCCACGGATTTCCATGCCTCGAGCACCAGGTACCGGTCGAAGTCCGAGACCGCGTGTTCGCCGTAGTACCGCCGCAGCCGCAGCCGGCACCAGTCCTCGACCTCCGCGCGAACAGCGGCGTCGGGCCAGGGGTTCCGAGTGGCGAACGCGACATAATCCCACACCGGTGAGCCCGGCTGCGTGAGCTCCAGATCGAGCAGCGCGATCTGTTCCCCGTTCCGGCCCTGTTGCAGGATATTGCCGAACGTCGGATCGCCGTGGACGGCGCCGAGCCGGATATCGTCGCCGGACGCGGGCCGTACCTGGAAGACCTCGTGCAGACCGGGCAGGCCCAGATCGCCGTGGAGCCGGGTCGCCGGCGCCTGGGTGTCGTATTCGAGCCGGATCCGGGTCACCTCGCGCGCCAGACGCTGCTCCCATTCGACCCGGGTGGTGGGCAGGGTGCGTCCGTGTGCGGAGTCGTTCCAGTCGCCGGAGTGCAGCGCGTGCATCCGATCGAGCTCGGCGAACAATGCTTCCGCGACGGGCTG
>JABFXT010000108.1 GCA_013361595.1 Nocardia sp.
GCCGGCCGGACCGCCGCCACGCCGTCACCCGACGCGGGGTCCAGGACAGCGAACGCGCTGTCCGCCGCCGCCATTCCGTCCTGGGCGGCATGGAAACGCTCCCCCACCGTACGCAGCGGCAGATAGACCTCCGGGGCGAGAACCAGGGCCACGATCCCGGCGTAGAGACCCATATCGCCGTGCACCAGGCGCATCCCGATCGCCACCGCGACCAGCGCGACCGACAGGGTGGCCAGTAGTTCGAGCACCATCGAGGACAGGAACGCGAGCCGCAGCGCGCCCATGGTGCGCTGGTGCAGCGCTTCGCCCAGCCGGCGCACGCGCGCGCTCATCGTCCGGCCCGGGATCTCGGTCGCGGCGCCGGTCTCCCGGCCGAGGGCGCGCAGGGTCGGCATACCGGCGAACAGGTCCAGCAGCTGATCCGACAGCCGCGTGGTGGCCGCCAGTGTCTCCCGGGCCCGGCCCTCGGTGAGCAGGCCGATGAGGATCATGAAGAGCGGAATCAGCGGCAATGTGATCAGCACGATGACCGCCGAGGTGAGGTCGTGGACCGCGATCACCGCCAGCACGACCGGTGGGACGAGTACCGCGAGCAGTAGCGCGGGTACGTACCCGGTCAGGTAGGCGCGCAACCCGTTGAGTCCGCTGCCCACCACCACCGCGAGTTCGGTGCGCCGCGACTCCAGTTCCCGGGGCGGGAGTTCGGCTCCCGCGGCCAGTACCGCCTGTTCGAGTTCGGCGACCACCCGGGCGCCGGCCCGGTGCGCGATCCGCGACTGCCACCACGCCGCCACCACCCGTCCGCCGAGGGCGATCGCGAGGAACACCAGCTCCGCGGTCCACGAACCGAGGGATCGGCGGGCGGGATCGGTGATCACCCCGGCCAGCACCCGGCCCAGCAGCACCGCCGCGACGGCGATACTCACTGTGGTCACCAGCGAAAGGGCAACGCTCAGTGCGAGATAACGCCGCGCCGAGCGCGCATACCGCCACAGGCGTGGGTCCACGGGCGGGCGGGCCATGGGGTCACTCCTCGATCACGACGCGGGGTGTGAGTCCGATTCCGGGTGGGATGTGCTCGACACTGATGCGTTTGCGGAACACCCAGTAGGTCCAGGCCTGATATCCCAGCACCACCGGTGTCACGATCACCGCTGCCCAGCTCATCACCTTCAACGTGTACGGGGTCGAGGACGCGTTGTCGACTGTCAGGCTGAACGCCGGGTCGATGGTGGAGGGCAGCACATCCGGGAACAGCGCTCCGAACAGCAGTCCGGACGCGGCGAGCACGGTGAGCGCGGTTCCGGTGAAGGACCAGCCGTCGCGGCCGGCCAGCAGCGCCGCGGCACCGCCGAGCAGGCCGACCACTGCCAGCGCCAGCAGGATCCAGGTCCAGCCGCTCCCGTAGGCGAATTGTGTCCACAAACCGAAGCCGCCCACGACCAGGGTCGTCGGTATCAACAGCAGCCGGGCGATGCGGTGCGCGTCGTCGCGGACCGTACCGGCGGTCTTGAGCGCCAGGAACACCGCCCCGTGCAGGGCGAACAGCAATCCGGTGGTGAGCCCGCCCAGTAGTGCGTAGGGACCGAACAGTTCGCCGAACGCACCGGTGAACTGTTTATCCGCGTCCAGCGGAACTCCGCGCACGATATTGGCGAACACCCAGCCCCAGGCCAGCGCGGGTACCCAGGAACCGATCCCGATCCCGATATCGCAGCGGGCCCGCCAGCGCGGATCGTCGATCTTGCCGCGGTACTCGATCGCACAGATACGCAGGATCAACGCCACCAGGAGCAGCAGCAGGGCGAAGTAGAAACCGGAGAACATGCTCGCGTACCACTCCGGGAAGGCCGCGAACAGCGCGCCGCCGGCGGTGATGAGCCAGACCTCGTTGCCGTCCCAGACCGGGCCGATGGTGTTGAGCACCACCCGGCGGCGGGTATCGGCGGCGAGCGCGCCGGGCTCGGAGCGCCCGCGCGCACCGCGCTCGGACGCGGATCCGCCGCGGCCCAGGATCGGCATGAGCATGCCGACCCCGAAATCGAAGCCCTCCAGCACGAAATAGCCGGTGAAGAGCACCGCGATGAGTACGAACCAGAATTCCTGCAGTCCCATGCCCGGCTCCTAGTAGGCGAACGAAAGCTGTTCGGTGACAGGTTTTTCCGCAGACCCGTCGGTGGGCTCACCCGGTGGCCGTTCCGGACCCTCGAGGACATACCGGCGCATGAGGTAGAACCAGACGACGGCCAGCAGCCCGTAGACCACGGTGAAGGTGATCAACGAGATCCACACCGTCGCCGCCGAATGGCCGGACACCCCCTGCTGCACCATCAACCGCAGATCCTGGTCACCGGTCGGATTGGGTACCACCACCCAGGGCTGGCGTCCCATCTCGGTGAACACCCAGCCGGCCGCGTTGGCCAGGAACGGGGTCGGGATGGCGAGCAGGCTCAACCAGGAGAACCAGCGCCGGTCCGGTACCCGGCCCCGACGGGTCACCCAGAATCCGGCGAACACCAGCAGCGCGGATCCGGCGGCGAGGCCGATCATGGCGCGGAACGACCAGTAGGTGACGAAGAGGTTCGGCCGGTAGTCGCCGGGGCCGAACTTCTCGTTGTAGGCCTGCTGGAGATCGACGACGCCCTCCAGCTCCACGCCGGTGAACTTGCCCTCGGCCAGCCAGGGCAGTACGTAGGGCACCTCGAGCACATGGGTGACGCTGTCGCAGTTGTTGTGCGTGCCGACGGTCAGGATCGAGAAATCCGGATCGACCTCGGTGTGGCACAGCGATTCCGCCGAGGCCATCTTCATGGGCTGCTGCTCGAACATGAGCTTGCCCTGGACGTCACCGGTGTAGACCAGGGCGATACCGGAGATCACCACGACCAGCAGCGAGACCCGCGCGGCCGGGCGCCACATGGTGCGCGCCTCGGCAAGCTTGCCCGGATCACCGCTGCGGGCGTTGCGCACCATCCACCAGCCGGCGATCCCGGCGACGAAGGTCCCGGCGGTGAGGAACGATCCCGCGACCACATGGGGAAAGGCCGCCAGCGCCGTGTTGTTGGTGAGCAGTTCGACGATGCTGGTGAGTTCGGCCCGACCGGTCTCGGGGTTGTACCGGGCCCCGACCGGATGCTGCATGAAGGAATTGGCGGCGATGATGAAGTACGCGGAGGCGTTGACGCCGATGGCCACCATCCAGATGGTGCCCAGATGGACGAGTTTGGGCAGCCGGGACCAGCCGAATATCCAGAGTCCGATGAATGTGGACTCCATGAAGAAGGCGACCAGGCCTTCCAGCGCCAGGGGTGCGCCGAATACGTCGCCGACGAATCGGGAGTATTCGCTCCAGTTCATTCCGAATTGGAATTCCTGCACGATCCCGGTGGCGACACCGAGCGCGAAATTGATCAGGAACAGTTTTCCGAAGAATTTCGTGAGCCGGTACCAGTGCTCCTTGCCGGTGACGACCCAGGCCGTCTGCATCCCCGCGACGACCGGTGCGAGACCGATTGTCAGGGGGACGAACAAGAAGTGGTAGACGGTCGTGATGCCGAACTGCCATCGCGAGACATCCAGGGCGTCCACACCTAGCCTCCTGTACTACGACGTGTCGTAGACTCAGACTACGCGCCGGCGGAGGCCGATCAATGTGTCGGCGGACACGACATGCCCAGCGATACGCATACGATCCGGCAACGGTTCCGGTCACACTCGGCACAGTCCGATCACGCGGGCACGCCGGAGATCACCAATCGGCGATGGTCCCGGCCCGATCGATCCCACGGTCGACCATCTCGATGATCTCCGAAACCGACTCCGGAGCCGACATCCGTACGCCGTCAAGCGAATTCACCCGTGCGGCGAGCGTCACACTGCTGAGCATCCAGATGCTGTCGCAATCGAACAGATCGGCGGTGAACAGCGGTTCGTAGCGGCAGTCGTAACCGCGACGCTCGGCCTCGGCGTACAACGCCCGCTGGGTGACTCCCGGCAGCACACCGTTTTTCGCCGGCGGCGTGATCAGTTGCTTGTCCCGGACGATCACCACCGTCGAACGCGGGCCCTCCAGCACGCGATGTTCGGTACTGGTGAAGATCACATCGTCGGCACCCATCCGGGCGGCGAACCGCAACGCGGCCATATTGGTCGCGTAGGAGAGGGTTTTCGCACCGAGCAGTTGCCAGGGCGCCGCCTGCGCGAGATCGATCGAGATACCCCGGGTCAGCGTGACCACCGCGACACCCTCGGTCCGGGCCGCGGCCACCCGCTCCGCGAGTGCGGTGACCATGACGAAAGTCGTGGGCACCGGAACCGCCTCGGACAGCTCGCCCGAACGCAGCCCCGCCTTGGGGCTGCCCAGCGCACTCTCCCGCCCGCGGGTGAGCACCAGGCGCATGACCCCTTCTTCTTCGCTGCCCCACTCCTTGGCCGCGGTCTCGGCCGCATTCCGCCACCGCGCGAGATCGGGTTCGGGTAGATCGAGCGCCTTGGCGGAGCGGCGCAGCCGGGCGAGATGGAAATCGAGCGCGCAGACCGTGCCACCGCGGACCAGAACCGTTTCGAAAATGCCGTCGCCACGCAGGACGCCGATATCGTCGGCATACAGCAACGGCTGGTCCGCGTCGCGGACCTCGCCGTCGAGTGTTACAAGAACTCGATCCACCATGCGCACGAGCGTAGGCCAACACCGCCCGACATGACGGACAGAAAGCCGGGCCGCCCGGACAATGTCTCCTGTATGCCGCATTCCGATACCGCGGTGACCGTTGGGAGTCCACCATTTCGATCGCGCGGGTTCCGGTGGATAAGGTCGGACAATGGCGCGACGGACCGATATCGACCCGGGCGTGGTGCGAGCCGCGGTGACAGCGGTCCGGGATTGGCTGCTCGACGAATCCCGTCCGGCTCCGCCCCGGACCGAACTGGCGGCGGCGGTCCGCGGCACCGCGCGAGCGCTGGCCGCGACCGCGCCCGGACATTCGGTGGAAGTCCGGGTGCCACCCTTCGTGGCCGTGCAGTGCATAACGGGCCCGCGGCACACGCGTGGCACCCCGCCCAATGTCGTGGAAACCGATCCACGAACCTGGCTGCTGCTGGCGACCGGTCTCCAGGACCTCGCCGCGGCCGTCGCCGCCGGGAAGGTGGAGGCCTCCGGTAGCCGGGCCACCGAGATCGGCCGCTGGCTGCCACTGGTTCCCGTCCGCCCCGACGAGGGTGCGACGTGAACCGAATCGCCTGGTCAACCCCCCGCTGATGCGCGAAGGGGCGATCAGCTCCTAGAGTGGATGCCGTGTCCGTGCTCGCCGCACCCAGTCCTGTCCTCGCTGTACCGGGAGCCGTCGCGGCCCCGGCCGGTACTCCGGACGAGTCCGTCCCCTGGCATTACGGCGATCCCCTGGGCGAACAGCGGGCCGCCACCGAGCGGGTCGCGATCGTGGACCGTTCGCACCGTTTCGTACTCACCGTCACCGGCGCCGAACGACTCAGCTGGTTGCACACCATCACCAGTCAGCACATCGCCGGTCTGGGCGACGGCCGCTCCGCCGAGAATCTGGACCTCGATCTCAACGGCCGGGTCCTGCACCATTTCGTCTTGACCGAACTGGACTCGACGGTGTGGATCGACACCGAGGCCGACCGGGGACCCGGGCTGCTGGATTTCCTCACCAAGATGGTGTTCTGGGCCGACGCCCGGCCACAGGCGGCGGCCGATCACGCCGTGCTGAGCCTGATCGGTCCGCGCACCGGCACCCTGACCGGCGTGCTCGGTATCGACCGGCTGCCCGACACCTACGAGGCGCTCGCGGTGCCCGGCGGTGGGTTCCTGCGCCGGATGCCCTGGCCGACCGCCGACTCCTTCGACCTGATCCTGCCCCGCGAGCAACTGATGTCGCGGTGGGGCGAACTCACCGCCGCCGGCGCCGAACCGGCCGGATCGTGGGCCTACGAGGCGCTGCGAGTGGCCGCCGGCCGGCCGCGGATCGGGCTCGACACCGACGATCGCACCATTCCGCACGAGGTGAACTGGATCGGCGGGCCCACCGAATACGGAGCCGTCCATCTCGACAAGGGCTGCTATCGCGGCCAGGAAACCGTCGCGCGGGTGCACAACCTCGGCAAACCACCGCGCCGCCTGGTCCTGCTCCACCTGGACGGATCGGCCGACGAGCGACCCGCGCCGGGTGAACCGGTCACCGCGGGCGGTCGGGCGGTCGGTGTCCTCGGTACGACGATCGACCACTACGAACTCGGTCCCATCGCACTGGCCCTGATCAAACGATCGGTACCCGCGGACACCCAACTCACCGTGGGCGCCACGGCCGCCGCCATCGACCCCGATTCGGTGCTCGCCGACGATGCCCCGCAGGCCGGCCGCCGCGCCGTCGAACGGCTCCGTGGCCGCTGACCGGCCGCCGACGATGAGCCGAGAGGAGAAGGTCATGCGGGCCGGCACCATCGGTCAGGTACTAGCTGTATGTGTGGTGCACGACGATCTGACGGTCCCGGGCCGGGTCGGGCGCAGCGCGATCGACAAACGACCGGTGCCCGGACGGGTCCGGGCCGGTCGGCTCGGCCTGGACGGTGACCATGTGTGCAACACCCGCGACCACGGTGGCGTCCACCAGGCGGTCTACGGCTATGCCGAGGAAGACGCACTGACCTGGTCGGCCGAACTCGGCCGCCCGCTCGCACCCGGCTGGTTCGGGGAGAACCTCCGTATCTCCGGGCTCCCACTCAGCGACGCGGTCGTCGGCGCGCGCTGCGCCGTCGGTGGCGCGGTGTTCGAGGTCAGCGCGCCCCGGGTGCCGTGCGCCACCTTCGGACACTGGTCCGGCGAACGCCAGTGGGTGCGCCGCTTCACCCTCGCGGCGCACACCGGGTGTTATTTCCGGGTCCTGACCGAAGGCGAAGTGAGTGCCGGCGATCCGGTCGAGGTCGTCCATGTCCCCGACCACGGCATCACCGTGCGCGATGTCTTCACCGGTACCGACCCCGAACGACTCGAACACCTGCTCACCGCCGAACCCACCGCTTCCGACGAGATCCGGGCCCAGGTCGCCCGGCACACCCGGCGCCGCGCGGCCACCGCGGCGGACGGCCCGGCCACCGAGCCGGAGGCGATCGGATGAGCGTCGATCTGGTCGAGGTGGTGCGCTCCGGATTCCGGGAGTGTGTGCACCGGGGCTCGGTGGTGATCCTCGGACCGGACGGTGAACCGGCCTTCGAAACCGGCTCGGTCCACGTACCCATCTATCCCCGCTCCACCAACAAACCGCTGCAAGCGCTCACCCTGCTGAAACTCGGCTTCGAACCGCTCGACGGCGCGGAACTGGCCATCGCGACCGCTTCACACACCGGCGAACCCGAACACATCGCACTGGTCGAGCGACTCCTGGATCGGTTCGGATTCGGCGAGGACGATCTCGCCTGCCCGCCCGACCTCCCGGGCGACGAACAGACCCGGGCCGGGGTGCTGTCCCGCGGGGAGAAACCCGCGAAGCGCTATATGAACTGCTCCGGCAAACATGCCGCCATGCTGGCGACCTGCTCGCTGAACGGCTGGCCGGTCACCGGCTACACCGAAACCGGCCATCCGCTACAGCAGGCCGTGCTGGCCCAGATCGTCGAAAGTACCGGTGAACCGGAAACCGACCTGGGTATCGACGGTTGCGGATTGCCCATCGTCCCGGTATCGCTGACCAATCTCGCGCGCGCGTTCGCGACCCTGGCCACGGCCGTCGACGGCACCCCCGAACACCGGATCGCCACGGCGTTGCGCGCACATCCGTGGGTGATCTCCGGCACCGGCGGTGCCGATCTGTCGACCATGAACGCGGTCCCGGAGCTGCTCTGCAAAATCGGCGCGGACGGTGTGCACGCGGGAGCGCTACCGGACGGCCGCGCCTTCGCCTACAAAATCGACGACGGCGCCGACCGCGCCAGGATCCCGCTGACCATGGCAGTTCTGCAGCGTATGGGTGTCGCCTGGTCGGACGAACTGGCGGCGCTCGCGGCCCCGCCCGTTCTGGGCGGCGGAAGCCGGGTCGGTGTGATCCGCGCCATACCCGGCGCCGTCGCGCCTGGGGACTGAGCGGCGAAACATCGGCAAACCGGTCGGTTGATCCGGTGGATAGCCGACTCGTGGAAGCGCAACGGCCGGACACGCGCTAAAGTGTCTGTCAGGAAGATATTAATTCGAACGGGGCCGCCACCAATCCCCAGGCCGCCCCGCTGTGACGCGAGGGGGTCAGCCATGGGCCGTGGCCGGGCTAAGGCAAAGCAGACCAAGGTTGCACGCGAGCTGAAGTACAGCTCGCCGTCGACCGACTTGGCGAGCCTTCAGCGCGAGCTTTCCGGTAGTGACAACGCCCATCGTGGTGGTGTCCTCTCGGATGAGCACGACGCGGACGACTCGTTGCCCAAGTGGGACGACGACGACAGCTACGACAGCTGGCGCCGCTGACCGGATGAATACGCTCGGGGAGGCTGCAGGGCCTCCCCTTCGGCCGCTGACGCCGGTTCACGCCGTTTCCCGCCGGGTTGCCCGGCGGTGGATGACGTGAACCGGCGACCCGGTCCGGAAAGCAGCATCTGATCACGCAGTCGGTGCAGGACGAACGGGCGGCCCACCGGGCCCCCGGCTCGTTCGGTCGGTCAATTCTTCTCGCGCGCCCGGATTCACCCGGGCGGTATGTCGGAATCAATCCCTGTACACGATCCGCGAGCAAACACCC
>JABFXT010000008.1 GCA_013361595.1 Nocardia sp.
CGGGCCTCATCACATATTGTGGCCATCTGCGAGGCGCGCATAGCGTCGTCGAGTGCTGAAAAATCTCGTGATTCATCAGGGTTGGCGGTCGCCCTCGAAGCTGGAGCGTCTGCTGTGAAGCCGGCGGTTGCTTCCGTAGTCCCCGGCCGCCGCCGGGCAGCCCTGGTGGTGCTGTGCTTCGTACAGTTCATGCTCGTCCTCGACGACAATGTGGTCAGCGTCGCCCTCCCCAGTCTCCGCGACGAGCTGGGCTTCAGCGGCACAGGGCTCGCCTGGGTGGTCAACGCCTACTTTCTCGCATTCGGTGGATTGTTGTTGCTGGCCGGGCGCGCGGCCGACCTGCTGGGCCGCCGCCGCGTCTTCCTCCTGGGGGTGGCGCTGTTCGGTGTCGCGAGTCTCGCGTGCGGGCTCGCCCAACAGCCATGGCAACTCGTTCTCGGACGGTTCGTTCAGGGCACCGGCGCGGCCATGGCAAGCCCGGCCGCGCTCTCGTTGATCACGCTGCTGTACCCGGGCACCGCGGAACGCACCCGGGCACTGGCTGTCTGGGGGGCGATCGCGGCTCTGGGCGGCACCGCGGGCCTGGTGATCTCCGGTGTGCTGACCGACCTCACATCCTGGCGCTGGATCTTTCTCATCAACCTGCCGGTGGCGGCGGTGGCCCTCGTGCTGCTGCCGCGCTTGATCCCGGAAAGTCGGGCACACTCCCGGGTACGTCTGGATGTACCCGGCGCCGTTCTGGGCACCGGCGCCGTGGTGTCGCTGGTCTATGGCCTGCTCCGAGCCGGGGAAACGAGCTGGGCAGACCTCCCCGTCATCGCAGCCCTGCTGCTGGCTGCCCTCTCGGCCGCCGCATTCATCGTGGTGGAGTCGAGGGTGGCGGAGCCGTTGGTGCCGATAGCGTTCCTGGCCGACCGGACGCGTTCGGTCGCCAACGCGGCGACGTTGCTGTTCTCAGTGGACTTTTTCGCCATGGCCTTTTTGTTGATGATCCACTTGCAGACCGTCCTCGGATACGGTCCGTTGCAGGCCGGCCTGGCCTATCTGCCCTACGGCGCCGGAATTCTCGTGGGTATGCGCCTTTCCACGTACGCGCTCACGCGGATCGGAATGCGGTGGCAGCCGGCCTTGTCGTTCCTGATCAGCGCAGCCGGGCTGCTGATGCTGTCCGGTGTGGCGGCAGGCGATCCCTACGCTACGGGTGTGCTGCCGGGCATGCTCGTCACCAGCCTGGGGTGCGGGCTGAGCCTGCCGGCCCTGACGGTGGCCGCGGTCACCGGCACCACCACGGAAAACGCCGGCCTCGGCTCGGCGTTGTTCAGCTCGGTGCAGCAGATCGGTGGCGCGATCGGCATCGCGGTTCTGGTCACCGTGGCCGAACGCCACAATGGCGCCGCGGCCGGTTCCACTGATTCGGCGGGCTTTTCCTTCGCGCTCACGATCGCTGCCGTCATCCTCACCCTCGGCGCTGTCCTCATAGCCGCACTACTGCGAACACACCGCTCGACCCCAGCTGCCGCCGCGGACGACGACCGAATATCGGCAGCCGACCAGGCCTGACCCTCGCCTCACGCCGGACGTTCATCGCCGATTCGCGGGCCGGCTGGGCACCGAATCGAGCCGCACCGGCAAGTCCGGAACAACGGCGCGGTTACAGCAGTGGCGATCCGGGGGCCGGGATGAGTTCGGTGGTGGTCACGTCGAGAATGGCGGTCGGGTCGAAACCCTTCATATCGGCTCGCAATTCGGAGCTGGTGAGGTAGCGCTCGGTGACGGCGGCCGAGTCGGAGTCCGCGGGGAACGACAGCAATGCGTACAGTCTCGGCACGTCGGAGTCGTCGGTCCACAGACCGTGTAGGCCGATGCCGAATTTCGGGAAGCTCGCCAGATGCCGGGGATAGTGGGTGTTCTTGTACCTTTCCAGCGCGGTTGCCGTCGACAGTGTGTAAACCCGGAGCTGATAGATCCTCATGATCCGGTTCCTGAATGTTCACGCCGCGCGGACGCGGCGGATGTGGCGGGCATAGCGAGGGCGGCCGATGAGGTGCCAGATGGCCCGGACCGGCGCGGGGAGCCCGGCCAGCAGGCGTGCGCGTTCGGACGGGTCCGCGTCTTCGAGGACTATGCCGAAAAGTGTGAGCAGCGCGAGCTTGGGAGTGTGCGCCACCAGGTGCTCGCCCTGCGAGGCCCATTCCGCCTCGGTGAGATGTTCGGCGGCGAGTGGCAGCAAGGTGGCCTCCTCGTCGTCGAGATGCTCCAGCAGGACCGCCCGGTGATCGGTGAGCGAGGCCACGAGTGCGTCGCGTTCGTCGGCTCCGGCGGCGGCCTCCCACCGCGGCACCTCGGCGTCGAGCCTGGTCAGCGTGACAGCTACGCGCTCATGCTGGGCCTCCATCCGCAGGACGATATCGGTCCCGAGGTCCACGCGGGCCAGCAGCGGCGGCCACAGCAGCTCGTCCTCGCCCTCGTGGTGGTTCTGCAGGCCCAGCCGGTAGAGGCGGAAGTGGTCGGCGACCACCGCGGCGCGGGCGGTATCGCCCGGGGCGACCGCCGCCACCAGCTCGACCAGCAGTCGCGATTCACGGCGCAGCCCACGGTGAACTACTTCCATATCGTGGGTGTCGATACCCATCTGCTCATTCCTTTCGCATTCCATCGGATCGTTGCGCCCAGACTGAGCCCCAGGCTTTGGAAGGCGCTTGGAGACGACTTGGAACACCGGTGCCCGCCGCGCGTACGATCGGCCTGGTCATGGTCTTGATCCGGGTATTGGGTTCGTTCGCGGCCGAGGACCGCGATGGGCCGGTTCCGCTCGGCGGACCGCGGCAGCGCGGGGTGCTGGCGCTGCTGGTGGCCGCACGTGGGCAGGTCGTGTCGGTCGATCGCCTGATCGAGGATCTGTGGCGTGGCGAACCGCCGGGCCGCGCCCGCACCTCTCTGCAGGCGTACGTGTCCAACCTGCGCCGCCTGCTGGAACCCGGTCGCACGCCACGCGCCCCGGCCCGGCTGCTGGTGAGCGCCCCACCCGGCTACACACTGCGGTTGCCGCCGGAAGCGGTGGACGCCTGGCGTTTCGAGGAGTTGCTCGACGAAACTCGGACGCTCACCGACCCCCGCGACGCCCGCGACCGGCTGGGTACTGCGTTGGCACTGTGGCAGGGGCCGGCGTTCGCCGAGTTCGCCGACGAACCGTGGGCGGCGGCCGAGATCGCGCGACTCGACGAGTTGCGGGTGGTCGCCCGTGAACTGCGCGTCGCGGCGGGACTGCGGCTGGGCGATCCTGTCGCGGTGGTTCCCGAGGCGGAGAGCCTCGCCCGCGACGAACCGTTGCGCGAGGAAGGCTGGCGGATGCTCGCCCTCGCGCTGTGGGGCAGTGGCCGCCGAGCCGACTCGCTGGCCGTGCTGCGCCGCGCGGCCGCGACCTTCGCCGACGAGCTGGGGCTCGATCCGGGCCCGGAACTGGTGGAGCTGGAGGCGGCGATCCTCGCCCAGCGCACAGATATCCTGCACGCCGCCGTTCCGCCGACTTCCGCGCGACCCCCGCGCGCCGAGGTTCTGCCCATCGACAGCGCTGCGATGTTCGCCGGTCCCGGCGCGCACGCTATGGCGGAGCAGGCCCGCGATGCCACGAAAATGTCAGGGACACGATCCGACTCGACAGCAACGGAGCCGAGCGCCGTCGAGCCGTCGAACGGCGGACCCCGCGCCGGTGCGTTCGTGGGCCGCGATCGCGAACTCGCGGCGATGATGGCCGCCGCGGAGGAGGCCGCCGGCGGCGGGGCGCGCGTCGTGCTCGTCACCGGGGAGGCCGGGCTCGGCAAATCGACACTGCTGGAGAATCTCGGTGCGCGGCTCGAACAGAACGGATGGCTCGTGGCCGCCGGGCGTTGTCCCGAGCTGGACAGCGCTCCGCCCGCGTGGGCGTGGGTCGAGGCCCTGCGGGCGGTGGCGGCGAGTTCCCGGTCCAGCGAGCCGCCCGGCGAGCTGGCGCCACTGCTCTGCGATTCCGCACCGGGTACCGGAGACGCGACAGCCGGGCGTTTCCGGCTGCGCCGGGCATTGTGGAACTGGCTCACCACGGCCGCCGGTGCACATCCTGTCGCGCTGATTCTCGACGATCTGCACTGCGCGGATGCCACAACCTTGGACCTGCTCGGCGGCGGCGTGGGTGTGCGGGCCCCGATCCTGATCGTCGCGGCGTATCGCGGGGACGAGAGCGAGCGGCTCACCGACACCCTCGGATCGTTCGCCCGAGCCGCGCCGCTGCGGCTGGACCTGCCCGGACTGCCCGCCGACGCTGTCGCCGAGCTCGTGCGTGCCGAATGCGCGGCCGACGATACGACCGTGGCCGGGATCGCCGAGCGGACCGGCGGCAACCCCTTCTACGTGCGGGAGAGCGCGCGGCTGCTGCGCGGGGAGGGCGCCCTGGTCGCGCTCTCCGAGGTCCCCGACGGTGTCCGGGATGTGCTGCGGCGCAGACTCGCCCGGCTCCCCGAGAGCGGGGTCTCCGTCCTGCGGCTGGCCGCGGTGGCCGGCCGGGAGAGTTCGGTGGATGTACTCGTCCGGGCCGCCGACACCGACGAGGACGGTGTGCTCAACGCACTGGACGCGGGTGTCATCGCCGGATTGCTCGACGAACCCGGGCCGGGGCGGGTCCGGTTCGTGCACACGCTGGTCCGGGACACGCTGGTGACCGATGTCAGTCGGATACGGACGACGAGGATGCACGCTCGGATCGCCGCGGCACTGGAGGGTTCGGACGATATCGCGGCGCTCGCCCATCACTACGCGCGCGCGGGGTCACCGAAGGCCGTCGGCTACTGTGTGCGCGCCGCCGAGCTGGCCGAGGCACGCTATGCCCACGATGTGGCGGCCGCGCTCCTCACCGATGCCGTCACCAACTCGCGCGACCCGGATGAACGCGTCGACCTGCTCGGCAGGCTGCTGCGCGCACAGGTCCGGGCCGGTTCCTTCGCCGCGGCCAGGGACACACGCGAGCAGGCCGTGGGGTACGCCGATTCGATCGGGCGCGAGGATCTCATGATCGCCGCGTTCACCGCTTGGACCGAGCCCACCCCCTGGCAGGCCCGCCCATACGGCACGCTCGACCGTCCCATTGTCGAACGCCTCGCCCGCCTGCTCGACCGGCCCGGCCTCGCCCCCGGCACCCGCGCTCACCTCCTCATCGCCTACGCCCACGAATTGGTGGGCGAGGACGATCCGACAGTCGTCGCGGCGGGGTGGGAAGCTCTCCGGCTCGCGGCCGAACCCCGCTTCCGCGCCGCGGCGCTGCTGGTCCTCGCACGCGCGTCCGGACGGGAGGAGTACTCCCGTGAACTGGTGCAGATCGGCGTCGAGCACGACCTGCCCGTCTACCGAGTGACCGGTCTGTTGGAACAGGCCGCGAACGCCGCGACGGCCAACGACCCGACGACCATGCGCCGCGTCACCGAAGAAGCGCTCGATCTCGCCCGCACCTACCGGATGCCGGAGACGATCGGCGCCGCCGAGATCGCACTGGCGACGCTGGTGCTCATCGAGGGCCGATTCGCCGAGGCCGAACGCCGCTACGCCGAGGCCACCGAACGCATGGAACGCGCCGGATCGGTGCACGCCGCGGGCTTTCTCCGTCTCGCGCGGGCGGCGATCTGGATCGGCGACGGCACGCTCGGCGACCACCTGGACGATGTGCGCGCCTTCCACGAGGCGCTCGGCCCCATGGTCACCGACCTGCTGACCCTCGCCCTCCATGCCGCCGGCCGCGGCGACGAGGCCCGCGGGCGCGGCGCGGCGCCGGCCCCTATCCGCCCCGACTTCTTCTTCACCTTCCTGACCAGCCTGCGCGCCCTGGCCGGTATCGCCTCGAACGACCGCGACGCCGCCGAGCAGAGCTACGCGGACTTGCTCCCGTACCGAGACGGGCCCCCGGCAGGCGCGGAAACCGTGTCCCTCGCCCTGCGCCCGGTCGCTCACACGCTCGGCGAACTCGCCCGCTTCCTCGGCCGGCACGACGAGGCCGCCGCCCACTTCAGCCGGGCCGCCGCCGTCGCCGACCGGTGGCATGCCCCACACTGGTCCGCCGACGCCCGAGTACGCGCCGATCAAGCTCTCGGCAGCCAGGTTTCGCCCGCGCGGCCACGCTGAACCGCGTTCGGCGGCGGCTGTCCGGTGCACCGGCGACCGAATTCCAAGTCGGATCCAAGTACCTTCCAAAACCGCGGGACCATTGTCGAGCTCATCGGAACCGACCCCTAGAGGAGCGAAAACATGAGCACACCTACTTTCCGGGCCGCCGTCGTCCGCACTCCGAGTGGACCCGACTCGATCGAGATCATCGACGTCCCGCTCACCGAGCCCGGCCCCGGTGAGGTCAGGGTCGCGGTCGCGGCTACGCCGGTCAACCCCACCGACCTCGGTGTCGTGGCCGGGTTCTTCCACGAGCTGGGCATGATCGACCAGCCTTCGCACACCGGCCTGGGCTGGGACTTCGCCGGCACCGTGCGCGCCGCCGGTCCGGGCGTGAACCTGCCCATCGGCACCCGGGTCGCCGGTGTCGTCCTCGGTTTCGACCGCGACTTCGGCACCTACGCCGAACAACTCGTCGTGCCCGCCGCCGATCTCGCCGTCGTACCCGAGGGACTCGACCTGGTCGCGGCATCGACGGTGCCGCTCAGCGGCCTGAGTGCGGCGCAGTTCGTCGATCTGATCGGCGAGGCGCCGGCCGACGGAAACCGGCTGCTGGTGACCGGCGCGGCCGGCGCGATCGGGGCCAATATCGCTGCTCTCGCACCCGACCGCGGTTGGCGGGTGACGGGCCTGGCCCGAGAGACGGACGAAGAGTTCGTGCGGAGCCTCGGCGCCGACTTCGTCACGAGTGCCAGGCCGGGTTGGGACGCGGTCGTCGATACCACGCCTCGGCAGGTCTGTGGCCTGGCCCCGGTCCGCGACGGCGGAACCTTCGTCGGCGTCCGGCCGAACATCGTGCCCGCGGCCGAGCGAGGGATCACAGTGCACACACTGATGGCGCAGTCGGACGGTCTCCGACTGGGGCAGCTGCTGGCCCACGCGGCGTCCGGCAGGTTGCCGACTCGCGTGCATGCCGTCATGCGGTTGGACCGGGCCGCGGACGCCCACCGGGCCATGGCCGAGGGCGGGGCGCGCGGTCGCTACGTGCTCGAGCCCTGACCGAAGCGGCCGCGGCGGGGCGGGGGCGGGAAGGATGGCCCCGCCCGAGCAGGCAGGCCCGAACAGCTGTCCCAGGTACGGATCTCTAGCCTATACGTGCCCAGGCATCCCGAACCGCGGACAGCGCGATCTCGGCACTGACCACCAGCCGAGTCTGCCCGGCCAACTGCGTGTTCCAGTCGTCCTCGTCCGGTGCGCGGTCGAACAGTTGCGGAGTGGGGAGACGGTTGGTCGGACCGTACATCCGGTACAACGATCCTGCGGCATCGTTGATCGCGCCGAGGCCGTTCAGCGCCCACAGGTCCCACAGATCGCGTGATGCGCGCCGGTCATGCCATGTCGCGGTTTTCCCCGCGACAAACGCCGGCAATGTGGGCACGAGGAGTTCGGCCGGTGGTACGTCGCCGTACCGCTGCTCGAGATCGCGGAGTTCGGTCGGCCACACCGATCTGCCACGCGCCGAAAGCAACTGGATCTTGACAGATACACCGGATGCGGAGCGAAGATGGGCGGCTCCCGCATCCGCAACATTGCTCAACGACGGTGCCCACTCCAGCCGACCGTAGCTTCGGGCGACCGATCGCGGCAACGCAGAGTCGAGGTCGGCTGCCAGCACCGTCCGGTTTTCCAGCGCGATCAGATCGATGTCTTCACTGAGTCTGCCGTTCACCAGATGTGTGCGGGCAAGGGCGGTTCCACCGATGAAATGTAGTCGGTCGCCGAACCCGCGGCTGATTGCCGCCAGCAGATGAGAGATCAGATGGTCCCGTTCGACCTGCTCGGGAGAAACTCCGAATTGAACTGCGATACTTTCATGTTCGTCGCTACGCACAGCCCATCCAGCTTTCCGCACGTCGAAGGGCCGCGCCTCGACGCTGGTCGGTAGCGAGTTGTGTGAGTCTCGCCGGATCACTACGACGGTATAGCGTCTCGACGGCCGGACGGACCTCCGCCTCGGCGTTGCCCAGTTCCGGCCGCCGGGCAAGATCGAGCACCGTCTGCTCTGGTGTCGTGACCAGCGCCGGACCCAGTGGCGTTTCTACACGCTCCGCGTCGAGCGATTCGGTATCGCGGCGGACGAACCGGACTTGCGCCGAGCGGTCGGTCAGTGCGATCGGCCGATGCTGGCCCGGAACCGCGACAACCGCGGTCGCCAGCGCACGAGGCACGGCTCCCAGCAGGCGGGCCGCGCTGATGCCCATGACAATGGCCTGGTCGGGCCCGTAAATCGATGATGCGATACCGGCGGCGACCGCCTCGAGGCCCGGCAGCCAGGTTCGGCCGACATAGTCCGGCGCAACGATGACGTAGTAGCCGTGCGCAACGCGGTGCAGCACGCCTCGATCGACGAGCCGCGCGATCTCGGGGCGCGGTTGAACGTAGATGTCGGCCAGATCCTGCGGCCTCAGGGTTCGAAGTGGTGCCCGCCAGAGCTCACTCGGCAGCACAGTGCTGCGATACTCCGACATCAGCGCCACCTTTCGAATACTACGCATAAAGTTGGCTATAACCCAACGAAATGCATACTACCTGAGTAAGCAATTCGCCCTTC
>JABFXT010000426.1 GCA_013361595.1 Nocardia sp.
GTGACGGTGACCCCGTCGACCTGCGATAGCAGATACCAGCGCGCGTCCCGGGTGGGGACGTTCAGCTGCGGCCGGTCGTGGTGTTCCTCGTGGGCCGGGCGCAGGTTGTGCAGCAGCCCCTTGCCGAGCCGCGCGATCTTCGCGATCGGGTTGGCGGGTTCGCCCACCGCACCGACTCCCATCCCGCTGGCCAGCGGAAGTTCGGTGGACGAGGGCAGGATAACCGCATCCGGATACTGCTTGCGCAGCTCGTGCACCGCGCCGAGCGCGCTCGGCAACAGTTCGAACAGGCGCTGCGGACCGGCGAGGAAATCCCGGATCGCCAGGTTCTGGATCGCGACGGTCGAGTATTCGAGGCAGAGCAGATGTTTGAGGGTCGCCTTGACCGTGTTCACGATCATGGCCCGGCCGGTGCCGGGCTGGTGCAGGGCGGCGACGACCAGGCGGTTGCGCAGGTGGAAATACGCCTGCCAATCGATCGCGTCGTCCTTGTCGCTCCACGCCATATGCCATACCGCGGCGCCGGGCAGGGTGACCGTCGGATAACCGGCCTCGCGGGCACGCAATCCGTATTCGGCATCGTCCCATTTCAGGAACAGTGGCAGCGGCTGACCGAGTTCCTCGGCGACCTGCCGCGGGATGACGCAGGTCCACCAGCCGTTGAAATCCACATCGATACGCCGGTGCAGCAGTTTCGAATTGTCCCGGTCGCGCAGCGGATATTTGGCGAAATCGTGGTCGTATTCGACATTGCGCGCTGCCGACCACATGAAGATGTTGCGGTCGACGACCTCACCCATCACATGCAGATGCGAACGCTCCTGCAGGTTGAGCATCTGACCGCCCACCAGCACCGGCGATTTCGCGAAACGAGCGAAGGCCAGCGCGCGCAGAATCGAATCCGGTTCGATCTCGATATCGTCGTCCATATAGACGATGAATTCGGCGCTGGTGGTTTTCAGCGCCTCGTACATCACCCGGCTGTATCCCCCCGACCCGCCGAGATTCGGCTGATCGTGAATGGCGAGCCGGTCGCCCAGTACCGCCGCGGCCTCGTCGAAACCGGGTTCGTCGACAACCTTGCGGGTGCCCTGGTCGGGAATGATCACCGCGTCGATCTGCGCGAGCACCAGCGGATCGGCACCGAGGGCCTTCAGCGTCGTGACCGCGTCGGTCGGGCGGTTGAAGGTCGGCATACCGACCGCGATCCGGCCCGCACCCGGTGCCTCGATCGGCGCGTACCAGCCGCCGGACACCAGCGTCACCGCGGTATCGGTGGTGATGTCGAACCAGAGCCAGCCGCCGTCCTCGAACGGACCGAAATCGGCCTCCATCTCGACCGATACGGTCTCCTCGCCGGAGGCGACGGCGAACTCGCGGCCCTGGACGTGGATACGCGAACCGTCGGCCTTGGAGCGGTACAGATCGACCCGGCCGTGCCCGGCCAGTTCCAGCCGCAGCACCACCGAGTCGAGCATGCTCCAGCGCCGCCAATAGCTCGCCGGCAGCGCGTTGAAGTAGGTGCAGAACGACACCTCGGACTCCGCCCCGACCGATAGCGAAGTCCGGGTGCCGGCGTGGGCGCGCCGCGCGTTGGTCGGCGACTCCTCCAGATAGAGGGTGCGCACGTCGAGCGGCTCGCCCGGCCGGGGCAGGATCACCCGTTGCAGCAGCGATTTCGCGCGAGTGGCCGACGCGCTGGGCGCCAGTGATGCAGAGGTCATACGTCGTTGTTCTCCTCGGCCAGCGTCGCGCCTGTCTCCAGGTGCGGGCGCAGCACATTGTCGAACATGTTCAGCGCGCTCGCGATGGCCATGTGCATGTCCAGGTACTGGTATGTCCCGAGGCGGCCGCCGAACAGGACCATGGACGCGGCGGTCTCCTGCTTGGCCAGCTCGCGATACGCGGTCAGTTTGGCGCGGTCCTCAGGGGTGTTGATCGGATAGTACGGTTCGTCGCCGGTCTTGGCGAAACGCGAGTATTCGCGCATGATCACCGTCTTGTCCGTGGGGTAGTCCCTTTCCGGATGGAAATGACGCGGCTCGATGATCCGGGTGTAGGCCGGATCGGCGTCGTTGTAGTTCACCACCGAGGTCCCCTGGAAATCGCCGGTGGGCAGCACCTCGGTCTCGAAGTCGATGGTGCGCCAGCCCAGCTCCCCTTCGGCATAGTCGAAGTAGCGGTCCAGCGGGCCGGTGTACACGACCGGGGCGTCCGGGTTCTGCGCGCGCAGCTCGTCGCGGACGTCGAACCAGTCGGTGTCCACCCGGACCTCGATCAGGTCACTGGCGGCCATGTTCTCCAGCCACTTCGTGTACCCCTCTTTGGGCAGGCCCTCGTAGGTGTCGTTGAAGTAGCGGTTGTCGAAGGTGTAGCGGACCGGCAGCCGGGTGATGTTGCCGGCGGGCAGTTCCTTGGGGTCGGTCTGCCACTGCTTGGCGGTGTAGTCGCGCACGAACGCCTCGTACAGCGGACGGCCGATCAGCGAGATGGCCTTTTCTTCGAGGTTCTGCGCGTCGGAGGTCTCGATCTCGGCCGCCTGCTCGGCGATCAGCGCCCGCGCCTCGTCCGGGGTGAAATACCGGCCGAAGAATTGCGACACCAGACCCAGGCCCATCGGGAACTGGTACGCCTGGCCTTTGTGCAGGGCGAAAACACGATGCTGATAGCCGGTGAACTCGGTGAACTGCGTGACATAGTCCCAGACCCGCTTGTTCGAGGTGTGGAACAGATGCGCGCCATATTTGTGGATCTCGATACCGGTTTCCGGTTCGGGTTCGGAATAGGCATTACCGCCGATATGCGGGCGGCGATCCAGCACGAGGACTCTCTTGCCCAGTAAGTTCGCGCTGCGCTCGGCGATGGTCAGCCCGAAGAAGCCGGAGCCGACGACGATCAAGTCGAACTGTTCGGTGTTATCTGAGTTACCCGGAGACGATGCGGCGGTCACGGGAGCCCAGCGTATCGGAAGCGTTTCCCGGCGCCAGCCGGAGTCGGGAAGTAGGCGGTATCACCTGGTGAGCGCCTTCGTCGGCGGCCGGCACGAAAAAGGACCCCCGGGGCCGGTGAACTCCGGCTCCGGGGGTCCTGAAATGCGATCGTCGAGGTCGCCGATCAGCGGTAACCGTACGGAGCGACGCCGTAGCCCCCGGCGGGCACCGGTACGCGCGCGGCCTCGATCCACCGCTTCGTGGGGCCGACCGCGGCCAGCACCAGGGTGATGACCGCGAAGAGCGGAGCGCTGAAAGCGGTGATACCGCCACCGACGGTGACGACACCCACGACCACGACCGTCAGGACGATCGACAGCACACAACCGAGAATCACCATCACCCGGCCGGTGTTACTGCGCCGCAGCAGCATGATGCCGCCGATCAACAGCACCAGGGCGAGGATGCTGTACGCGATCCCCAGCACCACACCGGTGCCGGCGAGATCGAAATCGAAATCGATATCGGTGTCACCGCTGCTGGAGCTCGAACTGGAGCTGGTGCGGCGGCGGGCACCCGTGGCCAGCGCGGCACCGTTGGTCAGTGAACTCTCCGAGGTGGCGGCGGCGAGAACGAACATGCCGATCGCGGACAACGAACTCGCGACACCACCGAGCAGCGCGAGAATGCCGGCGGTGATACCGGTGCCGCCACTGGGGGCGGGCTGATATCCGTATCCGCCCGCGGGCGGATAGCCCGAAGGCGGATAACCGGAAGCGGGTGCCGGATAGCCCGGGGCGGGTGGCGGATATTGCGCCGGGTACCCCGGTTGTGGTGGCTGACCATATGGATAACTCACGGGACCTCCCCCTCGTCACGGTTTCGCGGGCACTCTACCGCGCACCCCCGGCGGTCGCCGCCGCGCCGAATTCCCCCTGATTGTGAAACAAAGGCGCCCGCACACATATTCGTGCGCGGGCGCCTGGAAACCGGTCACCTCTGTTCGAGATTGTTCCCGGCGTAGATGCGCATCGCGTCCCGGATCAGTTCCGCCGTACCCGCGGCGTGCACATCGTAGTTGGCTCCGAAACGTTCGTCGGCGACATACATTTCACCGAGATTCGTGAACTCCTCGGCACCGGGCCTGCGCCCCTGCCAACCGCCGGTAACCCATTCGTAGTGCCGCGCGGTGATCTCCTGGACCTCCGGGCTGTCCGGTGCGAGACCCGCTTTGCGGGCCCGGCCGAAAGCCGCGGCGATATCGAGCTGGGCCTGCTGGAATGCCTGTTTCTCCGCGGCACTCAGCGATCGCCACCAGCGGTCACCGTTTTCGTAGGCCTCCTTACCCCAGCGTTCGGTCACTTCGTCCTGGTACTGCGTATGGTCGAATTCCTCGAAGACTTCCGCCGCCACGAGTCGCTCACCCCTTTCCAGCTTGTCCAATGTGGTGTGTACCGACACGATCCGGCGGCGGATCCGATCCTGTTCCTGCTGCAGCAGGTCCAGTTGAGCGCGCAGGGCGGTGATCGCATCGCGCTCGCCGGCCAGGATCTCCCCGATCACCGGCAGACCCACACCGAGCTCGCGCAACAGCAGGATCCGCTGTAACCGGACCAGCGAGCGCTCGTCGTAGTAGCGATAACCGTTCGCCCCGATCCGGCTGGGCGGCAACAGCCCCAGCTGCCCATAGTGGCGCAGCGTGCGGCTGGTGGTTCCGGCCGCCTTCGCCAGATCCTGGATGGTCCACTCGTCGTTCCGCGAGCCCACGACCTTCACCTCTTCCGTTCCGCGTCGGTGTCACCAGCGTGCAAGTTGACGCAACGTAAAGGTCAAGCCGTCGCGGCCCGGGACGGCGGCGGCTTCTAGAACACCTCGGTCGTTTCCATCCTGGTCGGGATCCGCTGAGCGCCGGGTACGGGCGCGGGCCGGTCACCGTCGAGCGGTTTCGAACCGGCTGGGCGGGTCCCGGTGTCGGGGGCGTCGCCGGGCACAGCGCGACCGGCGGGCATGCGGCCCGGCGCGGTGCTCGCCCCGGAATCACCCGTACCGAGCCCGGAGCTTCCCGACTCGGTTCCGCCCGGCGTCGCGCCCTCGGCCTCCGCGCTACCTGCTCCGTCGGTGAGATTCGGCACCAGCTGCATCAGCGTGTTGAAATCCACGACCTGGGCGCCGAGCTCCGCGGTGTAGATGATGACGCCGTTCTCGAACAGCCGGTACTCACCCGCGTCCTCGGGCAGCGGGAGCTCCGGGGTGACGGGCAGCCCGAGTGCCCCGTGCGCGCCGCCCATCCCGGCATAGGCCGTTTCGATCGGCGTCGGGGTGGCACCCGGGGAGACCGGGAGCGATCCCTCCGGTGTCCGCGGTGCCGGGGCACCCGATTTCGTACCCTCCGGCGACAGTTCGGCCGGATCGGGTGTGCCCGGACCGGCACCTTCCGGAAGCCCCGTGGCCACATCGGGGTTCACCGGCGGCAGCGGCATCGGGGTGGTCACGGTGAGCTCGGCGGGGGTCGGCCCCACCTCGAAAGTCTGGATATCGGCGGGCGAACCGCCGTCGGGCGCGGCGGAGTACTCGGCGCGCAGGATCCGACCGTCGCGCAGCAGCACTCGGCCAGCGGTGGACTCCACCGCGGCGGTGGTGCGCGGATCTTCCTGGGCGGTTCCGCTGTAGACCTGGCAGTCGGTGGTATCGCAGGTTTGCGCGAACGGCCAGCGCGCTTCGGCCAGCGCGTAAGAGCGAGCGGCGACGGCCTGCGCTTCCAGTGCGGCGGGCGCCCAGTCGGGCGGCATCTCCGCCGGGACCACTCCGAGCAGATAGTCCTGGATATCCACCCGGTTGATCGTGCGGGTCTGGCCGTCCTCGGCGGCCACGCCCAACGATCCGCGGTAGGCGCCGCCCCCGCACAGCGTCAGGTGTTCTGCCGCCGGGCGGCCGGGGGCCGGGTCGATCGGGTACACCCACGGGTCCTGGATCGGGTTCTCCCGGAGCACCGGCCCGTCACAGCCCTGGGTGATCACTGCCTGCGCCCCGCCGTCGGGCAGCGGGGTGAGCCGGACAGCCTCGCCGGCCTGCAATTCCTCGCCGGCGAGTCGCATCCCGGCGTCGGAGGTGACGACCAGGTCGGCGTTGTCCTGCTCTTGCAGGCGGACCGATACCGAAGCCGGTCCGATGGTGCCGAGTTCGGCGCCCGGGTAGTAGTAGGTGAGGATCTGTTCGCTGTTCTGCCCGCTGTCGGCGTTGTGCAGTGCGCCGTGCTGGCTCAGGCCCCGGCCATGTCCCGGACCGGCTTCGGCAAGCATCTGGTATACCTCGCCCGCGCTGGGTACGAGCATCGCTCCACCGATGGCCAACGCGGTCGCGCCGCAGGCGAGTAATGGGCCTGGACGGATCCGCCGACCTCTCATCGATTGGGGCATGACCGTGATGACCATCGGGTTTCGCAGACGCCCTGAGGCTTTCGGGCGAGTCATGCTGTTTCGGTATGACATACGAGCACTCCCATCGTCAGCCCGGACGTTTTCGACTCGGCACGACGTCGGCATGTCGTTGCGACCGGTCACGCTCCGGGAGCTACATTCGAGCGAACAGGAAAGCCTCAACCTCAGGTTTAGATTTGTGACGAATGTGGCTAGTGTGGTCCGTGGGACTGAAGTTCGCAAGCATGACTTGCTCACCGATCACTGGTTGCAACCCTGATTGGAGACGCTCGTGCCCTACCGCAAACCGAAGCGTTCCTGTGTACTGCCGGTTGTCGCACTCGTAGCGGTGGCGGGCCCGATCCTCATGCCCACCATCTCCGACCTGGGCAAACCTGCCGATCAGATCCAGCTCACGGCCGTCCCACCCCAGCTCACCGAACTCGCGCTGAAGAGCGCGCCCGATACCGTGCTGCCGCTGGGCGAACTCACCGGTCTCGACCTGCCGGACCTGCGCCTGGCCGATCTGCACGCGCTCGGCCTGCCCGGCCTCACCCCGAACGGTACGACCACACCCACCGATCCGGGCCGTCGCCTGCCCGGACGGCAACCCGGTCTGGGCTTCGTGACCGAGGGGGGAAATCCGCCCGCGGACACCCCCGCGCTCACCCCCGGCGTCATCCCACCCGAATTCATGGACGCGGTCGGCGCGCAGGTCAAAGAACTGACCCGGGACCAGCCCTTCAGCATGGTCGCGCTCACCGCGCCCGATCTGGCGAACACCACCGTGATGCTCCGGGCCCGGCAGCCCGACGGCGGCTGGGGCCAATGGTACGAGGCCAATCCGATCGACGGCGCCGACGGCGTAGCGGCCGGTGGACCCACCGGCACCGACCCGATCTACGTCGGCAACACCACCGCGGTCCAGGTGCTGGTCACCCGCAAACCGCAACACCAGCAGGGCAACCCCCTCGAACCGACCCCCGCGGCCGCGGGGGCGCAGCAGCCGCCCGAGCTCACCGCCGTCCTCATCGATCCCGGTCGCGGTGCGGTCGACGATCAGCTCCAGGACATCGCCGCCGCCCTGCCCGGCGGCGGGCCGCCGGTCATCACCCGCAACCAGTGGGGCGCCGACGAGTCGATCCGCTGCCAGGAGCCCACCTACGACGACGGGCTGGGCGGAATCACGGTGCACCACACCGCCGGCCGAAACGACTACAGCAAATCCGAATCGGCCGGGATCGTCCGCGCCATCTACGCCTATCACTCACAGACGCTCGGCTGGTGCGATATGGGATACAACGCGCTGGTCGACAAGTACGGACAGATATTCGAGGGCCGCTACGGCGGCCTCGACAAAACGGTGCAGGGCGCGCATGCGGGCGGGTTCAACGAGAACACCTCCGGTGTCGCGATCATGGGCGACTACCAGGTCGAACAGCCGACGGACGCCTCGATCGAGGCGGTCGGCAAATTCATCGGCTGGCGCGCCCGGATCGCCGGGCTCGACCCCAAGGGCCAGACGACCATGTATTCGGAGGGCACCGAGTTCACCCCGTACGCGCAAGGTGAACAAGTACATCTGCCGGTGGTGTTCGCGCACCGCGACGTCGGCAACACCAGCTGCCCGGGTGACGCGGCCTACGCGCAGATGGACCGGATCCGCACCATCGCCGCCGGCGAAGCGGGCGCGACCCGTTCGTCGACACCACGCAGCCAGGCGTCCCGGTCGGATCTGGCCGCCCTGGCCGACCTCACCGCCAAGCTGCTGACCATGGTGAACGACAATGTGATCGCCCGATACTGGGTTTCCAAGGGCGGCCCGGACGGCCCGCTCGGACAGGCGGTCTCCGAACCGCTGCCCGCGGCCCAGGGACAGCAGTACGCGAAATTCGTGAACGGGTACGTCTACACCACGCCCGACGGGCAGGTGCACGAGGTGGTCGGCAAGGTCCTGGACCGGTTCCTGGAGCTGGGTGCCGACGCCGGCGCGCTCGGCCTGCCGCTCACCGACGCCTACCCCGTGCCCGAAGGACTGCGTACCGATTTCCAGAACGGTTCACTGATCCTGAATCAGGCCGCCGATATCGTGGACACCCTCTGGAAGACCTACAACGACACCTACCAGCAGCAATGGCAGGGCGAGGGTGCCGGCCCGGGCCCGGCCCCGCAGGCGATACCGGGCACCGGTCCGGCACCACAGGCCGCGGCACAGCCCGCACCGGCGGGTCCGGCCGAAGGGCAGTCGCCGGTACCGACGTACGCGCCCACTGCCGACCCGGGCCAGGCGCCGGAGGTCGAACCGGCGACACCACCGGCCCCGGCCGAACCGGTAGCACCACCGGCCCCGGCCGAACCCGCGGCACCAC
>JABFXT010000240.1 GCA_013361595.1 Nocardia sp.
AGGTGAAGGTCCGTGGTTTCCGGATCGAACTGGGCGAGATCGACGCGGCGCTCACCGGGCACGAGACGGTGGACTTCGCGGTCACCACCGGGCACAAGAACGCCGCGGGCGCGGTATCGCTGGTGTCGTACGTGGTACCGGCATCCGGCGCCACGGTCGACGTCGCGGCGGTGACCGGGTATGTCGCCGAGCGCCTGCCCGACTACATGGTGCCCGCGGCTGTCATGGTCATCGACCGGATCCCGCTGACCCCCGCCGGCAAACTGGACCGGAAAGCCCTGCCCGAACCGGTGTTCCAGGCGCGTACCGCCTTCCGCGGACCGCGTACGCCGGTCGAGCAGGTCATCGCCGAGGTGTTCGCCGAGGTGCTCGGTGTGGACCGGGTGGGCGTGGACGATTCGTTCTTCGCCCTCGGTGGCGACAGCATCGTCTCCATCCAGCTGGTGTCCCGGGCGAAGGCGCGCGGGGTGGTCTTCACCCCGCGGCATGTCTTCGAACAGCGGACGGTGGCCGGGCTGGCCTCGATCGCCGAGGCCGCCGACGCCGACGCCGTGGCGCCCACGCTCGTCGAAATGCCCGGCGGCGGTGTCGGCACCATGCCGCTGACACCGATCGTGCGGTTCATGGCGGAGCGGCCCGGTTCCTTCGGCCGGTTCCATCAGCTCATCACCCTGGATCTGCCGATCGGAATCGATCGGGAAACCATTGCCGCCGTGCTGCGCCCGGTGATCGACCGGCACGATATGCTGCGGTCGCGGCTGTACGCCACCGACGGTGACTGGATCGTGGAAACCGCCGCGCCGGGCAGCCTCGATGTGGACGCACTGATCGACCACACCGTGTTCGACAGCGGGGTCACCGGTGACGAACTGTCCGCGATCGCCACGGCCGCCACCGATTCCGCGCTGGACCGGCTCGATCCCGAACAGGGTGTCGTGGTCCGTTTCGTCTGGCTGGAACCGGATTCCGCCGAGCGGCCCGGGCATCTGGTGGTCATCGTGCACCACCTCGCGGTCGACGGAGTGTCGTGGCGAGTCCTGGTACCCGATCTGGTGCTGTCCGCGGTGGCGCGCAGCGCGGGGCAGATCCCCGAACTGCCCGCACCGGTCACTTCCGTGCGGACCTGGGCGCACGCGCTCGAACGCAATGCGCACAGCGCGGAACGGCTCGCCGAACTCGACTACTGGCGGACCGTCGCCGGGACCGCCGATCCGCTGCTCACCGCGCGGCGGCTGGATCCGGCGGTGGATACCGCCGGAGTCGTCGCGGTCCACGCGGTACGGGTCTCGCCGGAGGTCACCCAGGCGCTGCTCACCACCGTGCCGGCGCTGTTCCACGGCGGTGTGAACGACGGCCTGCTCACCGCACTCGTCCTGGCGATGGCCGCGTGGCGGTCGCGGCGGGTACCTGGTGTGCCGTTGGACGACCCGCTGCTGGTCCGGCTCGAGGGCCACGGGCGTGAAGAGGAGATCGCACCGGGGGCGGATCTGTCCCGTACGGTCGGCTGGTTCACCGCGCTCTTCCCGGTCCGATTCGAACCGGCCGGTATCGATATCGAGGCCGCCCTCGCCGGCGGCCCGGAACTGGGCGCCGCGCTGAAACTGGTCAAGGAGCAATTGCTCGCGGTGCCGGACAAGGGTGTCGGTTACGGCCTGCTGCGGTACATGAACCCCGAGACCGCCGCCGACCTCCCCCGGGAGATGCCGGGCCAGGTGAACTTCAACTACCTGGGCCGGGTCGGCGCCGGTGAGATCCCCGACGAGATGCACGGTTTCGGCTGGCTCCCGGCGACCGGGCTGACCGTGGACGTCGGTTACGACTCGGATATGCCGGCCATGGCGCTGCTGGATATCAATGCCATCGTGGCCGGCGATACCCTGACCGCGCGGATGGGCTACCCGTCCACCCTGCTGTCGGCCGACGAGGCCGCCGAATTCGGCGATCTGTGGGTGCGGGCGCTGGAAGCGGTCGCCCACCACGCCGGTTCCGCGGACGCGGGCGGCCATACGCCGTCGGACTTCCCGCTGGTGTCGGTATCGCAGCCGGATATCGAGCGCATCGAGCAGCGGTTCCCGATGCCGGTCGCCGATATGTGGCCGCTGTCCTCGCTGCAGGCCGGGATGCTGTTCCACGCGCAACTCGCCGCCGCCTCGGTGGATGTGTACACCGCGCAGGCGGTGCTCACGCTGACCGGCCGGGTCGACGCGGAACGGCTGCGGGCGGCCGCACAGGCTCTGGTGGACCGCTACGAGAACCTGCGTACGGTGTTCGTCACCGGCCGGACGGGCGATCCGGTGCAGGTCGTGCTCGACGAGGTGCGGGCCGACTGGACCGAGCACGATCGCAGTGCCACCGGTGTCTCCGCGGATCTCGTGGACGCCGACCGGGTGCGGCGTTTCGATCTCACCGAACCGCGGCCGATCAGGTTCACCCTGATCAAGACCGGATCCGATACCTGGCAGTTCGTGGTGTCCAATCACCACATCGTGCTCGACGGCTGGTCCATG
>JABFXT010000577.1 GCA_013361595.1 Nocardia sp.
CGAGGCAGCACGTTTCGAAGAAGCCACGGGTGCGCTCGTCCTGCAGTTCTACGGCTCGAACGAAACCGGGGCCGCGAGCGCCACCACGGTCGGTGACGACCGAGAAACCCGCCTCGGCACCGGCGGACATCTCATCGGCGCGATGAACGTCCGGATCCTCGACGACGGCACGGGCGACGGCGGCCCGGGTGTCCGGCGTGGGCAACCCGCGGTGCGCGGGCCCCTCATGTCGCCCGGGTACTGGAACGACGACGCGGCGAACGCCGAACTGTTCACCGCGGACGGGTGGATCCTGCTCGGCGATATCGTCGAAGTCGACGCCACCGACCGGTTACGGGTGGTGGGCCGGCTGGCGGATCTGATCATCCGCGGCGGCAAGAACATCTCCGCGCTCGAGGTGGAGGACTTCGTCCGGGAACACCCATCGGTGGAGATGGTCGCCGCGGTCGGGGTGCCGGATCCGATCTTCGGCGAACGGCTGTGTGCTGCCGTCACCTTGGCCCGGGGTTGCGATCGGCTGACGCTCGCGGAGTTGAACACGTGGCTCCGGGCGCAGGGGATCACCCGGGAGTACCTACCGGAACGGCTGCGGGTATTCGACCGGATGCCGCTGGCGCCGGGCGGAAAGATCGCGAAGGCACAGGTCAAGCAGATGATCGAACTCGGCGAAGGAGACGACGATGGGTGACGATACGGCCGGCGGCGACCTCGGCGGCCGCACCGCGATCGTGACCGGTGCCGCGCGCGGACAGGGCCGCGCCGTGGCGCGAATGCTCGCCCGGCGCGGCGCCGCGATCCGGATAGCCGATCTCTGCGCACCCAGTGACACCGCCCCCTACCCGCTGGCGACACGGGACGATCTCGCCGAAACGGCCCGGCTGATCGAGCGCGACGGCGGCGTGTGCCACGCGTCCGTACTCGACGTCCGGGACTCCGCCGCCGTGACATCCTTCGCCGACGCCGTCGCTGCGGAGTCCGGCGGTATCGACGTGCTCGTCACCTGCGCCGGCATCGTCGGATTCGCCCCGGTCACCGAACTCACCGATGTCATGTGGGCCGATATGCTCGCCACGAATCTGACCGGGACCTTCCACTGTGTCCGGGCGGCACTACCCCATATGCTCGCCGCGGGATCGGGCCGGATCGTCGCCATCTCGTCGATGAGCGGCCGCCAGGGGACCCCGAACCTAGCCCACTACTCCGCGTCCAAATGGGGCGTGATCGGCCTGATCAAATCCGTCGCTCTCGAGTACGCGGATCGCGGTGTGACGGCCAATGTCGTATGTCCGACCAATGTGGATACGCCGATGCTGCACAACCCGGCCCTGTATTCGCTGTTCGCGCCCGATCTCGACAACCCCGCACGCGAAGACGTCGAAGAACGATACGCGCGGATGAGCCCCATGCGGATCCCGTGGTGTCCACCCGACGCGATCGCCGACGCGGTCGGCCATCTCGTCGGTGGATCGGGGCGATATGTCACCGGATCGGTTCTGGATGTGGGGCTGGGGGCGACCGCTCGGATGCCGTGACACCGGATGGGTCCGCACCGAGCCACGGCCGGCCCGGTGCGGCCGGCCTCGCTCGCTCGGCGCCGGGCGAGGCTCCGGCAGCCCACCGGGCCCGTGGGCAGTCCGCGACCCCGAGCTGTCGGGCGGCATCGATAGTCTGCCCGAATGGTCAAAACGGATCCGGCGCTGCGGCGGCTGCTGCGCGACACCGCAAAGTTGCTACAGCCGTACGGTTTCGACGGCACCGAGGCGCCCTGGGTGCGGGTCGAGCCGGACGGTGTCGCGTCCGTCGGCCGGACCAGGGTGTCCCGCACCTGGGCCGACGGTCGGCAGGTCCTGAAATTCGGCCTGCATCTCGATGCCACCCCGCGGGCGTGGTGGGAGTTCGGCAACTGGCGCAACGCGCAGCACGGACTGCCGCCGATACCGTTGGAGAAGGCGAGCGGTCCGGATCTCATCGACGATCACGGCCTACCCGAGGAACTCACCCGCCCCTGGTCGCTCCGGGTCGATCCCGACCAGCCGGGCGGGCACGCCCTGCAAGCCGATATCGACACCATCCGCGCCGAGATGCCCCGGCGCGTCCACGCCTACGCGCGCCGGGCGATCGCGCTGAGCGACCCCGACCGTTATCTCGACGAGCTCCTGGCACAACCGGGCGAGCGGATCGGAACGCGCGAGGCGATCGTCGTGCTGCTCGCCGACCGCGGTCCCGGGCCCGAACTCGACGAGGCGATCCACCGGCTCCGGTCCTGTTCCGGGCACCGGGCAGCCTCTCCCTTCGCCGAAGAGGTCATCGCGTTCGCCCGGATCCGGTCGGTCGCCGTCGTCTGATCCGGGACCGCACCGGTCCCGCCGGGAACACCCGCGAGGCCGCATCCGCGACGGACGGAATTTCCCGCCCACGAGAAGGAAACCGCGGTCAGCGACGGAACACCCGCCGTATCCGGGCACGGACCCGGGCGAATCGCGATTCCGGCTCCGCGAGCTCGACGGCCTCCTCGGCGGCCACCGCCTGCGCGAACCGGACGTGCAACTGTTCCCGGACCTCGTCCGGGGTGTAGGCGCGGCGGCGGCGTTCGGCGCGCACCACCACCACACCGGTGGCCACCACACCGGCCGCTCCCGCCAAACCCAATACCTTCCACCACCTCATAGCGCATAGGCTACTTCCATGGCGGGTGCGGATCTCGATCTCGACCGGGCTGTCGAGATCACCAGGACAGGCGATATCTGGTTGTTCCGTGGGCACTCCACGGCCGACCGGATGATCCGGATGACGACCAACAGTCCGGTCAACCACGTGGGTATGTCGGTGGTGATCGACGATCTGCCCGCGCTGATCTGGCACGCGGAACTCGGGCGGTCGCTACCGGATATGTGGTCGGGCAACGCACATCGCGGCGCCCAGTTACACAATCTTCGCGACGCGGTGATGGTCTGGGCGAACCGGTACGGCCAGCAGGCCTGGCTGCGCCAGCTGGAGCCGCCCGCCACCCGGGAGATGGAGGACGGCATGCTGCGCACGGTCGCGCGGCTCGACGGCACCCCGTTCCCGTCCACGGCGGCACTGGCCGGACGCTGGTTCCGGGGCCGGGTCCGGCTGCCCCGCCGCCGCTCCCGCCCACCGGCCGCCCGGGAGGTGGAGAACGCCTACTGCGCGGAGATCGTGGCGGCCACCTACCAGGCGATGGGACTGCTACCGGATACCCGCACTCCCGACTGGTACGACCCGGGCCGGTTCTGGAGCGGGGATCGCCTGCGACTCGACGGCGGTCACACGCTCAGCGGCGAGATCGCCGTACACGCACCGTCGGACCCGGCGAACTGATCTCCGCCGGGAACGGCCGGCCGCGCCCGGATGTTCCGGTGCTAGCCGGCGGCGCGCTGATAGGCATCCAGCACAGCACCGGGAATACGACCGCGGTCGGGAATCTCGTGCCCGTTGCTCCGGGCCCACTCCCGCACCACCTTCGCCGATTGCGGCCGGTCGGGTGTCTGCCCCTTCACCCGGCGCGGCTTGCCGACTCTGCGCGCGAACGGTACCCATTTGTCCATCGCGGCGCGGAATTCGCGCGCGTTCACCTCGGAGAGGTCGATCTCGTACAGCAATCCGTCGATCCCGAACGACACCGTCTCCGCCGCGACGGATTCGCCGTCCAGATCATCGATCATCGTGACTACTACTCTGCGCGCCACACCCACGTCCCTTCACTCACTACACCACCGGCCGACCCGGCACGCGACACCGTACTGGCCTCACCCCGGAATACCGCCTCAGAAACGCTGAGAAACCAATGAGAAAGAGGCACTTGGACTCTCGTCCGACAACCCGCGGCCGCGACGGCACCCCGGAACCGGTGGCCGGTGGCCCCGGAAAGAAGATACCGACAGCGATTCCACGATCGGTCGCGACGGCCACCACCTCGGCATATGCCGACCGGTGATCGATTCCGGCTCCGGTTCGGCACCGCCGCCGATCAGGTCGTGGGCCGGCCGCCGGTATCCGGACAGATCTGATCGGTCAGGAACCGGAACATCCGGTCGGCGGCTTCGTGAGCGGTGTGCCCGTCCCACACCACCGGCAACTGTCGTTCGGGAATCCGGAAGAGAGCCCAGTGCCGCAGCCGGTAGTGGTTGGCGATCTGGCCGGTCGGCAACGTCGCGTACACGACGAACCAGTCACCGCCGAAACAGAGTTCACCGTCGCTGTGCCGGATGCTCTTGTGGACGTCGTACCGGCCGCCGGCCGCCCATTCGTTGAACACGAGCGCGTTGTACAACATCCGGTAGCGGTACAGCTCGGCGAAGGTGTGTACGCCGTCGCTGGTGTTCTCGTCGGTCTCACTGTGCACGCCGCCTCCCGGTGGTCACTCCGATAATCGGACGGGTACCCGGTCCGGCTACCATTCGACGCGATGCACATCGACTCGATGCTCGATTCGCTGGACGGACTCTCGGTGGGAGACGCACTGGGACAACAGTTTCCCGTCATGCGCCGGACCCTCGCCGACCTCCGGGCGGGTGATCTGCCCACCGAGCGGCCGTGGGCGTGGACCGACGACACCGAGATGGCGTGCAGTGTCGTCGCGGAACTGCTCCGCAACGGTGCGATCGACCAGGACCGGCTGGCCGCCGGGTTCGCGCGCCGGTTCCAGCCGCATCGCGACTACGGATTCAACACGGTCGGGGTGCTGCGCCGGATCGGTGCCGGTGCACACTGGCGAGATGTGGCCGGCGCCGCGTTCGAGGACCAGGGATCGTGCGGCAACGGCGCGGCCATGCGGGTCGCTCCGCTGGGTGCCTTCTACGCGGACGATCCGGCGACGGCGGCCGCCGAGGCGGCCAGGTCGGCGGAGGTCACGCATACGCATCCGGAGGGGATCGCCGGTGCGGTGGCCGTGGCCGTCGCCGCCGCGGGCGCCGCCCGGGCCGGCACGACCGGAACCCGGCCCGCACCGGCGGAATTCATCGATTCCGTCCTCGGCCGTCTCGGCGACAGCACGACCCGCGAATCGATCCGCCGGGCCCGCGCTCTGCTGGGTGTCTCCACCCGGGAAGCAGCCGACGAACTCGGCAACGGTTCCCGGGTGACCGCCCAGGACACGGTGCCGTTCACGATATGGGTGGCGGCGACGCATCTCGGTGACTATCCGGCCGCGATCGCCGCCTGTATCGAGGCGGACGGGGATATCGACACCACCGGTGCCATCGCCGGTGGAATAGTCGCCGCCCATACCGGGCGGCGGGCGGGAACCGGGATACCGCAGCGGTGGCTGGCCGCGCGCGAACCGTTACCCGGCTGGTTCGATCCGGACCGGCGGCCGCCCCGGCCACGGGGGTTCGGGCGGGTGCGCCGCTGGTTGTCCGGCGCGTAGCGCCGAAGCCGGCGCAGGCCCGGCAACGGTTACCGACTGTCCGGGGCGGGTGGCGGGTTCAGTGGATATGGGCCTGCCAGTCCGCCGGAACCCGGTCCTGTGGCCCGGGCACGGTCTGGGTAAGCGGGTGATCCCGGGGCGGCGCGAGTTCCGGTCCCGCACCGAACATCTCATCGGACCGGTAGTCCCAGAACCACTCCTCCCCCGGTTCGAAGCTCTGCACGAACGGATGACCGGTCGCCGTGAAATGCGCGGTGGCGTGCTGAGCGGGCGACGAATCGCAGCAGCCGATATGCCCGCACTGCGCGCAGCGCCGCAGATGTACCCACCAGCCCTGCGCTTTTTCACATTCCACACATCCGGGGCCGCTGGGCGGCACGGACGGGTCGATGCCCTCGATGGCCTGAGACATGATCAACCTCCGCAGCTCGGGACGAACCGTACGACAACGGACCACGACAGCGCGGGTAGCGCGGGATCGACCGCGAAGGGCGCGCGCCGTACCGGCCACGAACCGGACCTTACCGCGCCGCCTCGGCCTCGATCGAAGCCGCCGCGCAGGAGAATCACCGACCGGGGCCGGTCAGCCGGGCAGCCCGGCGTCCAGCCCGGCCAGGTAGTCGCGGCCGTAGCGACCGTTCTCCAGTGTCTCGAGCAGCGGCACCGCCCAGCCACCCGGCGTCCATCCAGCCGCCGATATCCCGGAGTGCGCCGAGGCCATTCGGCATGTTCCGCGGCCGGTAGTCGAGCGGATTCGCACGGTAACCGCCGGTCTCGCACCGCGTCCGGTTTCGTCGGAGCCGAGTACGGGTAGCCGCCCGGCACCCTCGATCAGGAAGGAGTAGTCATCGGCAGCGCGGATTCGCACGGAACCGTCCGGCACCGTCCGGAGAACGGCGGAGCACGGGTCGGATCCGGCCCAGGGCAGGCCGGTTCCCCGCAGACGCCTCGCTCGGCGGAACACCGGCGCGGCTCGGCCGGACGACGCCGCCGTTCAGCTGTGCAGGGCTTCCGACGGCGGTCGGCCATAGTGACTGCGGTAGGCGATGGCGAAGCGGCCCGGATGGGCGAACCCCCACCGGTGCGCGATGGTGGTGACAGTCTGCCCGTCGCCGGCCACCGCGGCACGCAGCTCGTCGTGGGCCCCGGCCAAGCGCAGCCGTCGCAGATAGCGCAACGGAGTGGTGCCCAGGTGGCGCCGGAACGCCAGCTGCAACGCCCGCGGTGTCACAAAAGCCGCCGCCGCGACCTCGGTGATCGTCACATCCTCGTGCAGATGCGATTCCAGATAGGCGACGGCGCGGCGCACTGTTTCCGGGTGGGCGTCACGGCGGTCGGCGGCGGCGGGTTCGGTCACCGCCGTCGTGGGCATGGTCGCGAGTACGGTCGCGGCCAGGTAATCGGCGCCGGTGGCCGCCAGCAGCGGGCTCGCGGCGGTGGCCGGGTCGGTGGCGACCCGCTGCAGGTGGGTGATCACGGCGGTGAGCTGTCGGTTCGCCGCGGGGCTCACCGGCCGGTGGCTGCTGAGGCGGATCGGCCGCGCGGGGCCTTCGGTCGCGGCGAGACGGTCCAGCAACTCCGGTTCGAACATGGTGATGTCGTAGCGCGAGGAGCGGATCACCCCGGAGTAGGGCAGGTCGTGTGGGGTGAGCAGACCGGAATCGCCGGGAGTGAAGATATCGCGTCCCACATCGTGGTAATTCTCCTCTACCGCACCGGAGTGCACCGTGACCAGGCAGACCTTGTTCAACGGGTCGGCGTCGTAGGCCATATCGAATCCCAGGTCGAGCCGATCCAAGCTCACCGGCCCGAGTACATCGCGGCGGATCCGCGTGCGCACACCACGGGGACTGTCGTTGCCGATCTGCATGTGGGTGTAGGCGTCGTTGAGGAACTCCTCGGTTGCTCCCAGGTCTTCACTGTCGAACACCAGACTCTGCATGACCCGCCTCTCCGGTCGGGTTCCACCCGACACCGCGCCACCGAAATGTGGAACGGCAGCTGTTCTCTTCTACGAGACCACGTGCGCTCGTCCCGATCAACCGGGTCGGCGATCGCTATGGCCCGCATCACGCCGGCCCCGGGGCGCCGCAGCATCCGACAGGCCCGCAGGGGGAAGCCGATCCCGCCATCATCTGCGGGCCCAGGCCCGAGACCACTGCGCCTGTATCCGCGGTACCGATAACGAAGCACATACCCGGTTGAACGTTCATAAAACGAAGAGGGACCGCGCCTCCCGGTTGCCTTTGCTGCAACGCGGTAGCCCGTAACTGTCGCCCTCCCACGGCGCTTTACCGCGCGGAGGCAACGGAAAGCGAGGTTTTCGATGACGATTGTGGCCGGATACGACTCCCCTACCACCGCGCGCCGCGCCAATCGTGGTACTGACAGTTACGACGGGATCGAACCGCTGTTGGAACAGCTCACGGCGATGGATGCGGCGGATCCCGCACGCGCGGAACTGCGGGAGGAGATCATGCGCCGCTGCCTGCCGCTGGCCGATCACATCGCGCGCCGGTTCACCGGACGCGGGGAGAACTACGAGGATCTGCACCAGATCGCGTCGCTGGGGCTGGTATTGGCCGTCGACCGGTACGACGCCGGCCGGGGATCCAGTTTCGTGGCCTTCGCCGTACCCACGATCATGGGCGAGGTCCGCCGGCACTTCCGCGACCACACCTGGGCGGTCCGGGTGCCGCGGCGGGTCAAGGAGACCCAGACCGCTCTCGGCCCCACCATCGAACGTCTCAGCCAACGACTCGGCCGGACACCGACCGCGCTCGATATCGCCGTGGAGATGAACCTCGACCTCAACGAGGTCACCCAGGCGCTGCTGGCCGGCAATGCCTATCGCACCGATTCGCTCGATGCCTCGGCCGAACAGAACGACGGCAGCGGAGCAACGGCGAAGAGCGCCGAGACGCTCGGCGACGACGACCCCTCCTACGAACTCACCGAGAACGCGCTCACCCTCGCACCTCTGTTGCAGGATCTCCCCGAGCGGGACCAGCGGGTGCTGCACATGCGGTTCTTCGAGAACCGGACCCAGGCCCAGATCGCCGCCGAATTGAATGTGTCGCAGATGCAGATCTCCCGCATGCTGACTCGTACCCTGGCCGCCCTGCGTCAACGCGCCCTACGCGACTGACCCGGGATCCGGCGGTGGTTCCGCCCGCTGACGTGCGTGCCGCGGCCGGCACGACCCGCCGGCGGTGCGGGCCGGATCCACCCGGCGGCTGCCGGCCGACGCCAGCGTGTAGCGCCGGCGGTGGAATGCTGTTC
>JABFXT010000371.1 GCA_013361595.1 Nocardia sp.
ACTAACGAGCCGCCACATGGAAACCTATTATCCGAAAGCGAGAATACCATTCTCATCGAGAGGAGGCGCGATGCGTGTACCGCCGCTACCCGCCGACGAGTGGGACGACGATGTCGACGCCGCGCTCCGGGTGATGCTGCCGCGCCGGATGCGCAATCCGGAATCGGCGAGCAATGCCCTGTCGACGCTGGTCCGGCATCCGGAGCTCACCAAGGCGTTCTTGACCCTGAACGTCCATCTGCTGTTCCGGTCGTCCTTGCCGGCGCGCCTACGTGAGCTCGCGATCCTGCGGGTCGCATACCGCCGCGACTGCGTCTACGAGTGGAACCACCACCGGGAAGCCGCACTCGCCGAGGGGATCACCGAGGCAGAGATCGAGGCGGTCCGGCACGGCGAGGCCACCGGCGCCCTCGACCGGACGGTCCTGCGGGCAGTCGACGAACTCGACGAGAAATCGAATCTGTCCGATGCCACCTGGGACGCGCTGTGCGGGCAGCTCGACGAACACCAGCGGATGGACCTGATCTTCACCATCGGCACCTACAACACGCTCGCCGCAGCCTTCAACACCTTCGGCGTCCGATCCGAGTACGAGAGGTAATCCCTTGGCACACTTCAACAAACCGGCAGCGGGTAGCTGGACCGAGCATTACCCGGACCTGGGGACCGAGCCGGTCGACTACAGCGATTCCATCGATCCGCAGTTCTACGAGGACGAGCGCAACGCGATCTTCAAACGCACCTGGCTCAATGTCGGCCGGGTGGAGCGCCTGCCACGCAAGGGCAGCTACTTCACCAAGGAGCTCTCCGCTGCCGGCACCTCGCTGATCATCGTGCGCGGTAACGACGATCAGATCCACGCGTACCACAATGTCTGCCGCCACCGCGGCAACAAGCTGGTCTGGGATGATTTCCCCAACGAGGAGACCTCCGGTTTCTGCAAACAGTTCACCTGCAAATACCATGCCTGGCGCTACAGCCTCGAGGGCGAACTGACCTTCGTCCAGCAGGAGAAGGAGTTCTTCGGCCTGGACCGCGCCGACTACGGGCTCAAGGATGTGCGCTGTGAGGTGTGGGAGGGGTTCATCTTCATCAACCTCGATGCCGACGCCGAACCGCTCACCACCTTCCTCGGACCGATGATGAAGGGGCTCGAAGGTTATCCGTTCCACGAGATGACCGAGGTGTTCAGTTACAAAGCCGAGGTCGGCAGCAACTGGAAGCTTTTCATCGACGCCTTCGCCGAGTTCTATCACGCGCCGATCCTGCATATGAAGCAGGCGGTCAAGGACGAAGCCGACAAACTCGCCGGCTACGGCTACGAAGCGCTGCACTACGAACTGCAGGCACCGCATTCGATGATCTCGTCCTGGGGCGGAATGGCGCCGCCCAAGGACCTGAACATGGTCAAGCCGATCGAACGCATCCTGCGCAGCGGCCTGTTCGGCCCGTGGGACCGGCCCGATATCGAAGGCCTGGATCCGCTGCCCGCGGGTATCAACCCGGCCGGCCACAAGGCCTGGGGCGTGGACGAATTCGAGATCTGGCCGAATTTCTCGCTGCTGTTCTGGGCTCCGGGCTGGTATCTCACCTACCACTACTGGCCGACCGCGGTGAACAAACACATCTTCGAGGCCAATCTCTACTTCGTGCCCGCGAAGAACGCGCGGGAACGCCTGGCCCAGGAGCTGGCCGGGGTGACCTTCAAGGAATACGCGTTGCAGGACGCGAACACCCTCGAGGCCACCCAGACGATGATCGCGACCCGCACCGTCACCGATTTCCCGCTCAACGACCAGGAGATCCTGCTGCGTCACCTGCACAAGACCGCCCAGAAGAAAGTCGAGGAGTACCGCAATGGCAACTGAGTCGAAACTGCCGGCCGAATTCGCCGATCTCGCGAAATTCGAAGAGTGGATCCTGCCCACCGAACCCGAGCGCTACGCGAAACGGCTGGCCTCCACGATGCCGGAGATGCAGGATTTCTACGACGCGGGGATGGCGCGGCTCGAGGATGCCATCGCCTACTGCGACCGGTTCGACCTCGACGACCTGCCCGACGACGCGCGCAACCTGTTCCATCTGATGCAGTCACTGGTGATGGCCTCGTTCCCGGTGGAGGTCTGGAAACAGCCGCGGGTGCCCGACAGCGGTGCCGCCTATCTCGATATCGTGCGGGAGCCGGTGGTGTGACCGTGCTGACACTGCGAGCCGCCGGGCTGCTCGACGTGGACACCGGCGAGATCGTCCGGCCCGGCATCCTGCACGTCGAAGGTGATCGGATCGTCGGCGTCGGGGGCGCCGGGGTGGGCGAATCCGACGAGGTCGTGGATCTCGGCGATCTCGTCCTGCTACCGGGATTGATGGATATGGAGGTCAATCTCCTGATGGGCGGCCGGGGCGAAACCGGCCTGACCTCCTCGGTACAGGACGACCCGCCGCTGCGCATGCTGCGCGCGGTCGGTAATGCCCGGCGCACCCTGCGGGCCGGGTTCACCACGGTGCGCAACCTCGGCCTCTTCGTCAAAACCGGCGGTTACCTCCTGGATGTGGCGCTCGGCAAGGCCATCGACGCGGGCTGGATCGACGGTCCGCGCATCGTGCCCGCCGGACATGCCATCACCCCGACCGGCGGGCATCTGGATCCCACGATGTTCTCCGCGTTCGCGCCCGATGTGCTCAAACTGACGCTGGAGGAAGGGATAGCCAACGGTGTCGACGAGGTACGCAAAGCGGTCCGGTACCAGATCAAACACGGCGCTCAGCTGATCAAGGTATGCGTTTCCGGTGGGGTCATGTCGCTGACGGGCGCCCCCGGGGCGCAGCACTATTCGACCGAGGAACTGCGCGCGATCGTGGACGAGGCGCACCGCCGCGGTCTGCGTGTGGCCGCCCACACGCACGGCGCCGAAGCGGTGAAGGAGGCGGTCGGGGCCGGAATCGACTGTATCGAGCACGGCTTCCTCGTCGACGACGAAGCCATCGACCTCATGGTCCGGTCCGGTACCTATCTGGTGCCGACCACCCGGCTCGCCGACGCCATGGACGTATCCAAGGCGGCACCGGAACTCCAGGCCAAGGCCGCCGAGATGTTCCCCAAGGCTCGGACTTCGGTGAAGGCGGCCTTCGACGCGGGGGTGAAGATCGCGGTCGGCACCGACGCACCGGCCATTCCGCACGGCCGCAATGCCGACGAGCTGGTGGCGTTGGTGGAGCGCGGTCTCGATCCGCTATCGGTACTGCGCGCGGCCACGGTCACCGCGGCCGAGCTGATCCAGGTGAGCGATCGCGGCCGGCTCGCCGAGGGACTGCTGGCGGATGTGATCGGCGTGCCCGGTGACCCGCTGGCCGATATCACCGTCACCCAGCAGGTGCGGTTCGTCATGAAAGGCGGGAAGGTCTATGGCGGCAATCGATGACCTGATCGAGATCCAGCAGTTGCTCGCCCGCTACGCGGTGACCATCACCAAGGGCGATATCGACGGTCTGGTCGGCGTGTTCACCCCTGACGGCACCTACAGCGCGTTCGGCGACACCTACACCCTGGATGTCTTCCCCGAACTCGTGGACGCCGCCCCCAAGGGGCTGTTCCTCACCGGGACCCCGCTCATCGAACTGGACGGCGATACCGGCACCGGCACCCAGCCGCTGTGCTTCGTCGAGCATTCCAGCCACGATATGCGGATCGGCTACTACAGCGACACCTATCTGCGCACCGAGCGGGGCTGGCGCTTGCGTACCCGCGCGATGACCTTCATCCGGCGCAGCGGTATCCACGATTCCGGTATCCCGCACGCCTTCGAGCGGCCCACGGTATGAGCGGGTCAGGCCCGGAGGCGGAAGTGCGATACCTTCGCCTGCGCTTCGGCCTCCGCGTCAGCATGCGGACCGATCACAAAGCCTCGCTCATACCCGGGGGGACAGCATGAGCGGGTCAGGCCCGGAGGTCGAGGAATTCCGGTCGCGATTGCGTCGCTGGCTGGACGAGCACGACCTCGCTCCCGGACCCCAGCCCGGTTTCGATGCGCAGGTCGCGCAACTGGCCCGGGTCCGGCGGGCGCTGTTCGACGGCGGCTGGATGCGCTACGGCTGGCCCGAGGCCGTGGGCGGGCTGGGCGGCGAACCGTTGCTGCGGGCGGTACTCGGTGAGGAGGTCGCGACCCGCGGTCTGGCCGAACCCGGTATCTATTCCATGGTCGAGGTGCTCGCCCCCACCATGATCTCCTATGCCCGGCCGGAGCTGGCGGCGCAGATGGTGCCCCGGCTGCTCGACGGCAGCGAACAATGGTGCCAGGGTTTCTCCGAGCCGGGTTCCGGCTCGGATCTGGCCTCGTTGCGTACCCGCGCCGAACAGCGGGGTTCGGATTGGGTGGTCAACGGCCAGAAAGTGTGGACCAGCCTGGCCCAGTTCGCCGCCCGCTGTGTCCTGCTCACCCGGACCGGCCCCGGGCACGACGGGATCACCGCGTTCTTCGTCGATATGGATACCCCGGGGATCACCGTGCGACCGCTGCGCACCATGCACGGTGTCGACGAATTCGCCGAGGTGTACTTCGACGATGTGGTGGTCGGCGCGGACCGGATGCTCGGCCGGCCCGGCGACGGCTGGCGGGTCGCGATGGATCTGCTCCCCTACGAGCGGTCCACCTGTTTCTGGCACCGGATCGCGCACCTGTTCACCCGGCTCGACCGGGTGCTGGATCAGACCGCGGCCGGTGACGACGCCGACCTGGGCGCCGCCTACCTGGCACTGCACACCGTCCGCTGCCGATCCCGCGCCACTCAGCGGCGGCTGGCCGACGGCGCCACACTCGGCCCGGAGACCTCCATCGACAAGGTTCTGCTCGCGGGCGCCGAACAGCAACTGTTCGATACCGCCCGTGATCTGCTGCCCGGCGTCGTCGAACTCCACGACACCGAATGGCGTTCGGAATTCCTGTATTCCCGGGCGGCGACCATCTACGGCGGTACAGCCGAGATCCAGCGCAACATCATCGCGCGCCGGCTGCTCGGATTGGGAAAGGAGTGAGTGGTGGACACCGACGAACAGCTGCTGCTCGCCGATACGCTCCGCAAGACGATGACCGCGACCAGCGGCTCCGCCCTCTACGCGCAGCTGTGTGACCTGGGCTGGCACGATCTGCTCACCGGTCCGCCCGAGGTCGCCGGGATCGCCGTACCCCTGGTGTTCCGGCTGCTCGGCGAGACCGGTGCGCATGCCCCGCTGCTCGACGATGTGCTCGCGCACGCCGCCGGCCGGCCCCTCGGGGAAACCGTTCCGCTCCCGTTCACCGGCGGCACCTGGGTGCGCTGGGCGCATGAACTCCCACCGGGGTCCCCGGAACCGGTAGACCCGGATCTGCCGCTGCTGCTGCTCGGCGATACCACCGAATTGCCCTCCGCGGCAGCACTGCCGACGCAGGCCGGGCGGCGCGCATTGGGCTGGTGGCTGGTGGGATCGGCGCGGGCCATGCTCGACCTGGCCCGCGTGCACGCCCTCGAACGGCATCAGTTCGGCAAACCGGTGGCCGGTTTCCAGGCCGTCCGGCACCGGCTGGCCGAATCACTGGTGGCCATCGAAGGCGCGGAGGCCGCTCTCACGGTATCGCCGGCTGACGCGGACCATCCGGCCCATCCGGATCTGTACAGTCCCCGGCCCGAGGAATCCGAGGCACTCGGCGCCCTCCTCGCCAAGGCCGCCGCCGGTCGCGCGGCACTGGTGACGGCCCGCAACTGCCAGCAGGTGCTGGGCGGTATCGGGTTCACGGCCGAGCACGAATTCCACCGCCATTACAAGCGGGTACTGGTACTCGACGGATTGCTCGGCAGCGCGCGGGAACTCACCCGCGAGGCCGGTGCGGCGCTGCGCGAGCTGGGCTACGCCCCACGGCTGGCGCATCTCTGATCGGGCTGTCTGCCGTCTCGCCCTGGTCGGCGCGCCAGGGCGGTGGCTCGATGTCCCGGTGCAACGACGCTCGAACGAGGCGCTCCGGCCGCCGGGACGGAAACGTTTCAGGCGCAGGCCTGCGATACTCCCCCGGATATCGCGACCAGCCCGCACATGGTGGAGGCCGCGATCTTCCAGCCGTCCGCTTCGCGGACCGCATGACCGGTCTGACCGTTCACGACCGGATTTCCGGAGATATTCAGCGTGAAACGCAATTGGGCCTGTCCGGGCTGGATCAGCACCACATCGGTGACATCGACCGTGGTGAGCGCTGTCCGGATGTGATTCGCCATTCCGGAGATCTCGGTTTCGAATTCTCTACCGTTTTCGACCAGAGCGATACGGTCCTCGGTCGAGGTGGCGGGCGCGAAGAACGCTTCGTATACGCCCATGATCGCCGCGTTCGTGGCCGCCGGCGAATCGGCGACTGCGACCCCGGGTGCGGAACCCGCTGCCGTCGCGGACTTTTCGCCCGCGCCGGCCGGAATTTCCGCACTGGGTAGGACATAGCAGTTGTCGGGACCGAAAAAATTACCGCAGCCGGTGGCCGCGGTCAGTACGAGCGCGACCCCGCCCGCGGCAGCAATGCGCGCTACCCGGTGTCTTCGTGACATCGATTCGTCTTTCCTCAGAGTGATGAAGCGCAGCTCCGGAAACAGGGTTACCGCAGATGCCGCGGCGAGTTTAGCCCGGGATGCTCTGGGGTAAGGGCGAATTCAAAGCATTTCAACGGATAGGAATCCGGTAAACCGCACGGGCGCGCGGCGGGCGGTCCGGCAGCACTCCCCCACCCGGCCGCCGGGCACCGCACAGGCCCGGACGGCGTATCGATACTGCGCGATCGACACGCGACATCCGGGCCCGGCGGGGCGCCCATCGCGCGGAATCACCGCGCGCGGACCGATATTCCGATGGACGGAGCAGTGCCGTCCGTTCGAACGATCAGCTACAAGCCGGATTGGGCTCCCCGCTGCCCTGGACCGCCAGCAGCGAACAGAAGGTCATCGCCGCGACCTTCCACGTGTCACCCTCCTTGATCGCCTGCCCGGATTGGTCCGGCAGCACCGGATTACCGCCGAGCAGCAGGGTGTAGGTGACATCCGCGGTCTTGTCGTCGACGAGTTGGACGGCGGAGACGGTCACACTGGTCCCGGCGGCGCGCGGATCGGCGGCCATTCCCTCGAGCATCGGCCCGAATGCCTCCCCCTTCTCCACGAGGCCCGCCCGCGTCGCAGCGGGCGCGGTGCCGTCGAAGAAGGTGACGAAAGCGTCGGTGATCTCCTTCTCGGTCTCCGGGGAGGCCGAGGCGGGCGCCGCCGAACTGGTGGCGACCGGAGCCGAGGCGGCGGCGGTATCGTCCTCGGAATCACCGCAGCCGATGACGGCCGTGGCGGTCAGTGCCATCAGGCCGATGAGTGCGGCGGTACGCCGGGTTCTGCTGGAACGCATGGCGGAAACCTTTCCGATGGACACATCGAATCGGTGTCCATCAGGGAAATTCGGAAACAGGGTTCCGGGTGGACGTAATTCGGTTACGCTACCCGTGTCGAAGAATCCCCGATCGCCGGTTTCCTTTTCGGTGATCGCTTTTCCGATATCGGGGGATCGATACCGCGGCGAACGGTTCGATCCCCCGGTCGGTAGATCTATTTGATGTTCGTCTTCATTTGTTCGAGGTCGACCAGGATCGGGTATCCACTCACACTCAGCGCGTTTCCGTGCCCGGTGGAATGGATATCGAAAACCGACTGCACCGCCGCGTAGAACCCCTGCACGTCGAGGGTCTGGTTCACGGCCCGTTTCGCCTGGCGCAATCCGAACGGTGGCATCTTCGCGATCTGCGCCGCCACTTCCGCTGTCTTCGCGGGCAACTCGTTCAGGGGAACCACCATGTTCACCATGCCGGTCTGTTCGGCCTCTCGCGCGGTGACCGCCCGGCCGGTGAACAGGATCTCCTTGGCCTTCCGGGGCCCGAGTTCCCAGGTGTGACCGTGGTACTCCACACCGCCGATCCCCATCATCGCGACCGGATCGGAGAACAGCGCGTTGTCCGCGGCGATGATGAGGTCGCACGGCCAGCACAGCATGAGCCCGCCCGCGATACACCGCCCCTGGACCGCCGCGATCGTCGGTTTCGGCACATTGCGCCAGCGCAATGTGTACTCCAGGTACCGTCGGCTCTCGGTCTGGTAGATCCAGTCGAGCGTGATCTTCTCCGGTTTGGGCCAGCTGTCGTCCTTCAGATCGTGACCGGCGGAGAAATGCTTACCCGCGGCGTTCAGGACGATGACCACGGCCTCGTCGTCGGTGGCCGCCCGGGTCCAGGCGGCATCGAGTTCGTCCAGCAGCGCGGAATTCTGGGCATTCGCGGCCTCGGGCCGGTTCAGGGTTATCGTCGCGATCTTGTCGGCGACCTGGTAGTCGATATACGACAAAACAGTGCTCCTCGGTTCCGGGTCGACCGGGTTCACGAACCCGGCGCTGGTTTTCGGTTTGCTACACCGTCCGCGCGACCGGCGCGGCGGCGCGCGATCCCATGGCGTCGCCGATCACCCTGCGGCGGCGAGGTATTCGGCGGCGACCACCGCACGATGCCGGGCCGCACCGCCGAACAGCAGTTCACCGGCCTTGGCCCGTTTGATCGCGAATTGCAGGTCGTTCTCCCACGTGAACCCCATGGCCCCGAACACCTGCACACCGTGCCGGAAGACAGTCGACTG
>JABFXT010000677.1 GCA_013361595.1 Nocardia sp.
ATCGTCCGTTGACATCGAAATATCCGAGATCGCCGGTATCGAGCATGCCGTGCGCCTCGTCGGGCGGCGCGGAGTTGACATAACCGTCGAAGAGCATGTGATTGCCGACGAAGATATGTCCGGTCGCGCCGATCGGCACCGGTGTGTGATCGGGACCCAGCACCGAGACCCGGGTGCCCAGCGGCGGCCGGCCGGCGGTGGTGGGTGCGAAGCGGAGGTCCTCGGGGGTGGCGATCGTCGCCCACGAGACCTCGGTGGATCCGTAGACGTTGTAGAGGATATCGCCGTAGGCGTCCATGAACCGCAGTACGGTGACTCCCGCCAGCGGGGCCCCGCAACTGATGACATGGCGCAGACTGGAGGTGTCGTAGCGGGCACGTACCGCCGGGGGCAGATCGAGGATCCGGTTCACCATCGTGGGTACCACGATCATGGTGGTCACCCCGTGTTCGGCGACCGCCCGCAGACAGTCCTCGGCGTCGAAACGTTCCGGTAGCACCACCGTGCATCGCAGCGCGGTGCTCAGCTGCAATCCGGCCAGCCCCCAGGTGTGGAACAGCGGAGCCGGGATGAACATGGTCGATTCCATCTCCATCGGGATCCGCGACAGCAGCGCGGCGATGGTGCCGAATCCTTTGGGGTGTGGCCGGCGGGCACCTTTCGGGATCCCGCTGGTACCCGAGGTGAGCACGATCAGCCGGCCGGGCCGGGTGGGCCGGCGGAAATCGCGCGACCCGGATTCGACGAGATCCTCGAGGGTGTACCGCTCGGGGAGCGGGGGCCGCAGATCGGTGTTGTACCGGGGGATATCGTCGTGCAGATACTGCACCAGCTCTTCGAGGTCGCCGTCGACGAAGAGGGCCGAGAGCCGGTGCCGCTGCACGATCTGCTCGATGGTCCGCGCGGACAGGCCGGCATTGAGCAGAGCGGCGTCCACACCGAGTTTTCCGGCGGCGACCATGGTTTCGACCATGCCCGCGTGGTTGCGCGAGAGGAGGCCGATCGCGTCGCCCGCGCCGAGCCCCACGGCCGCCATCGCCCCGGCCAGTGCGTCGCTGCGCCGGTCCATATCGGCGAATGTCCGAATGCCCCGATCGTCGATCACGGCAGCCCGGCCGGGGGAATACGCGGCTCCGGCCGCGTACCCGCCGGCCAGGTTGAAGCCCCATTTGTTCAGCGAGAGCAGCTGTTTCATCACCGCGTTGGGCCGGGTCCGCACCACCCCGCTGACAGTGACCTGGCGCAGCACCTCGAGCTGCAGCCGCACCAGCGCCCCTTCCCCGTTCACCACCGTCGATGTGCGCGCGCCCCGCAGGATATCGGCGATCCGGCGCAGGCCCTTGGCGGTCCAGTCCTGGACGGCCGAGTTCGACAGACCGGTGATATCGCGGTGTACCCGGCCCGCGGCGAAATAGGTGATCGATACCGTGCAGCGGTCACCTTCTCCGTACATCCGCAGCGCCGCGAAACTCCCGATCTCCGGTGTATGCAGTTCCAGGCTCTCGTACCACCGGCCGGTCACCATCCGGACGCGCAGCACCCGGATACCGGCTCCCGTTGTGCCGATCCGGAATTCGAGTTCGGGCTGTTCGCCGGGAACGTCCAGTCGCGCACACGCGCCGATACCGGTGAACACGCGCGGATAGGTCTGCGGGTCGAGGAGCAGATCCCAGACGGCGGCACGCGCGGCGGGGATCTCCGCGACCAGATCGATGACGTCGGTAACCAACTCCCGCAACTTCTCGTCGGCCCGCAACGAACAACTGGGCCGGCGGGGTAACCCATCTGTAACGTCCCTCACAATAGCGCGGCGCCACATTTGTTACCAGCGAGTAGCAAGGCTCTGTGACAGGTCACGAAGCCGATTGCCGAGCGTTCGCCCGGCCGGCGCGAACCACGGTTGGAGGTTGTCCAACCCGGCCGCCGATCGAGGTGTGAGAACTCCCAGCGCCCACTCACTCCACCCGCACGCCCGTTGTGCGCGAACTACATTCGGCCGCGTACCACTCGCTCCGACCGCGGAGGACCCATGATGCACGAGACCCGACGCCGGGTGGCCATCACCCGGATCGACGAGATCCTCGACTATTTCGGCAAATGCTCGGCCTGCGGGTATCCGGCCCGCGCCGAATCCACCCGGCGCGTCTTCGACAACGGCGAGATCGAAACCGTCGTCATCGCCAGCTGCGCCCTCCCCTGCGGCTGGTCCGACCGGGTCCTGCCCACCAGGATGACCGGTCCCGCCGCCTGAGCCCCTCCCGGCGGCCACCCGGCGTGGCAGGCGGGCGGTGCGGCACGATGAGACATATGGAACTGCGAATATTCACCGAACCACAGCAGGGCGCCGACTACCCGACGCTACTGCGCGTGGCCCGCGCCGCCGAGGACCTCGGCTTCGGGGCATTCTTCCGTTCCGACCACTATCTGCACATGGGCTCGGTGGACGGTCTGCCCGGCCCCACCGACGCCTGGATCACGCTGGCCGGCCTGGCCCGGGAGACCAGCCGCATCCGTCTCGGCACCCTCGTCACGGCCGCCACCTTCCGGCTACCCGGTCCGCTGGCGATCCAGGTCGCCCAGGTAGACCAGATGTCGGGCGGCCGGGTGGAGCTCGGACTCGGTACCGGCTGGTTCGCCGACGAGCACGCCGCGTACGGGATACCCTTCCCGGAAGACAAGTTCGGCCGTTTCGAAGAGCAGCTGGCCGTGATCACCGGACTCTGGGAGACCCGGCTCGGGGAAACCTTCGATTTCACCGGTAAGTACTACGAGCTGGTGAAATCACCCGCGTTGCCGAAGCCGGTCCAGCAGCCCGTACCGGTGATCGTCGGCGGTCAGGGTCCCAAACGTACGCCGCGGATCGCCGCGCAGTACGCGACCGAGTTCAATATCCCCTTCGTTTCGGTGGACGAGAGCGCCGCCCAGTTCGACCGGGTGCGCGCGGCAGTGGCCGCACGGGGCCGCGCGGCCGACAGCATGGTGTACTCCAACGCACTCATAGCCTGCGTGGGGTCGAGCGAGTCCGAGATCGCGCGCCGGGCCGGCGCGATCGGCCGCGAGGTGGACGAACTGCGTGCCAACGGACTGGCCGGCTCCCCCGCCGAGGTCGCCGACAAGATCGGCCGGTATCGCGAGATCGGCACACAGCGGATCTACCTGCAGATCCTGGACCTGGCCGATCTGGATCACCTCGCGCTCATCGCCGACGAGGTCGCCGCCCAACTGTGAAGTCCGGTGGCGGACGGCTGCCGCGGGACGCCGTCCGCCCGGTCACCGGTAGGCCGCGGCGACCCCGTCGATCAGATGCTCGAGGGTCTCGTAGGCCGGAATATCGACGATATCGACCAGGTCCGGGGAAATCGCCACATCGTGTTCGCTCACCACTTCGTCGAAGCGGGCCGCATCCCCGGTCCGGAAACCGTGCTCGGCGGCCAGCGACTGCAGCTCCGTATCGTTGTGCAGCAGCGCGCCCACCTCCTCGCCCTCCGGTGTCAACGGCACGACCGCATGCCGGGACAGCACCGTCGGCGACGGATACAGCAGGACCATATCCGGGCGCAACCGCTTCTCGACCGCGGCCGCCACGTACTGCGCCTCGTAGATCCAGGTCATCGGCGTGGGCCCCATACCCGCGGTGAGGTACTCCTCGAACGGGCCCGCACTGGACCCCTCGGTATAGCCCTGCGCGAGGAACAGGCGCTGCAGCGTCGGCAGCACATGCTGTTCGGCCGTCGCACCGCGCACGACGGCATGATCGTTGACGACATAGCTGGCCACTGCCAGATACATGGCCGCCGAATTGGAAGTGCGGGCATCGGTGGTGCTGACCAGGATGTTCTTACCCACCGGGTAGGAGGTGTTGCCGGCCAGCTCGTCCCACTGCACACCGCGCTGCACCAGATCGATATAGGCAGAGAAGTCCAGGGTGGGCGCCGGGCCGTCGAATTTCACGACTCCGGCCGCGTCCAGCAATTGCACGATGGGGGTGAACGTGGCGATCGCCATCGGCGAGTAGAACGGCACGAACTGGGTGCTCACCCCGACCTCGCGCTTCAACCGTTCGGCCGCGGGCAGACTGGACGGGAACGCGAACGCGCGGCCCGCCAGATCGACCGACGTCGAGATCTCCCGCGAGCCGGCCGCCTCCACTCGCACGTCATATCCGTGCGCGGCGAAGACATCGGCGACCCGGGGGTCGCCGAAGAACGCCGTCTTCTCCGATCCGACCACCCCGGTGATCTTCTTCAGCGGCGTTCCGGCCACCGGCGCCGCCGGTACGGGCGCCGAGTCCGGCCGGGATACGGCCCAGGCGGTGGCGCCCACCGCCACCACACCCGCGGCTCCCGCGAGGGCGAACAGCCGGCGTCGGTCGGTGGTCAGACCGCGCGGACGCTCAGTCTCGGGATGTTCCCCGTGGGGCCGCGCATCGATCGCCTCCCCCACCGACACCGGCGCGACGGTCGACGGCGCGGTGGTGGCGCTCTCGGTCGCCACCGGAGTTTCGAGGTCCCGGCGCACCATCCGTTCCACGAGAATGGGAACGAAATCGCGCACGGTACTTCCGGCGAAGCTCTCGTGCGCGGATCTGATCGCGACATCCACCTCGTCGGCGGAACGATTCTCGGAATAGGCGGCCGCCAGCCGGCCCGCGAGTTCACGGATCGCTTTCTGCTCGCGGGCCACCTTGTCCTCGAGGACCCTGTGCTTCGGAACGGTATCGAGTGCCACGTATTTCTCCCTCGGCGCCGGCATGACATCGAAACGACCCGCCGGGCCGATCCACAGCCGACAACGCTACCGCCACAAAGTATTCGAATACTCCCACCGGTGAGCGGCACCGCCGATTCTCCGACCAGAATTCACCCGGCATTTCCCGGACGCTGGGCGGCGGTTTCCTCGAGGACGGCCATCGCCGCGTTGTGCCCGCCGATTCCGCTCACTCCGCCCCCACGCACCGCGCCCGCCCCGCACCGCAACACATTCGCGTGAGCGGTATCCACGCCCCAGCGCTGGGCGGGCGTATCCGCCGCCCCGGTGAGATAGGGGAAGGACAGGTCACCGTGGAAGATATGCCCGCCGGGAAGCCGGAGCGAGCGTTGCAGATCGACCGGTGTGGCGACGTCCAGGCACAGGTCGCCGTGGGAATCGCGGGCCAGACAGTCGTGCAGCGGTTCGGCCAGTACGGCATCGAGCGCGGCGAGCGTCGCGGTCACCGCGGCTTCCTTCGCCGCGTCCGGGTGTTCGGTGAAAAGTCTTGCCGGAGTGTGTAATCCGAACAGGGTGAGGGTGTGCCGCGGCGATCCGCCCGCAGCGGGAGCGGCGATGCCCGGATCGGTCAGCGTATGACAGTAGATCTCCGCGGGCGGGGTCGTGGGCAACCGGCCGGCCGCCGCCTCGCGATAGGCCTGTTCGAGCTGTTCGTAGGATTCGGCGATATGGAAGGTCCCGGCGAACGCGTCCCGGGCGGCCACGCCGGTATCACGCAGCCGCGGCAACCGCTCCAGCACCATATTGATCTTCAGCTGCGCGCCTTCGGGTTCCCGGCCGGCGGACTCACCCAGCAGCCGGGCCGCCTCGGTGGGTGAAGCATTCACCAGCACAAACCGCGCCGCCACCGTACCGGCGACCGCCCCCGCGAAGGTGATCTCCGCGATATGCCCGTCGGTCGACATCTCGGTGACTTCGGTCGCGGTCACCACCTCCGCACCCGCCGAGCGGGCCGCATCGGCCAACGCGTCGGTCAGCGCGCCCATTCCGCCCACCGGCACATCCCAGTCACCGGTGCCGCCGCCGATCACGTGGTACAGGAAACACCGGTTCTGCAGCAGCGACGGATCGTGGGCGTGGGTGAATGTGCCGATCAGCGCATCGGTGAACACGATCCCGCGGACGAGATCGTCGGCGAAATACTGTTCGACGGCCTCGCCGAGCGGCCGCTCGAACAACTCCACCCACGCCCGGTCGCCCACTCGCTGCCGCAACTGCGCGCGCGTCGGCAACGGTTCGGTGAGCGTCGGGAAAACTGCCCGGGCCACTTCGCCGGTCATCTCGTAGAAGCGCTGCCACGCCTCGAACTCACGATCCGATCCGGTGACCCGCGCGAAACCGGCCCGAGTGGCCGCCGGTGACCCGCTGTCGATCAGCAGCCCCGTCGACCCGACCGGGGTATAAGAGGAGATCCGCCGCTTCCGGGTGCCGAACCGCAACCCCAGATCGCGCACGATCCGGTCCGGTAACAGACTCACCAGGTACGAGTACCGCGACAGGCGAACATCCACCCCGTCGAACACCCGCGCCGACACCGCCGCGCCGCCGACCGTCCCGGCCTGCTCCAGCACCAGTACCGACTGTCCGGCGCGGGCCAGATATGCCGCCGCGACGAGGCCGTTGTGCCCGCCGCCCACGATCACCACGTCGTACCGGGACCGCATCACCATCAGATGTCGATACCACACCCGGGCCCCGGCGGCACCGCCGCCGCGCCCGGGAACACCGCGGCCTACCCGAGCAGACCGCCCAGCAACCCGCCGCTCTGCCCGGCCTCCTGGCCGCCGCCGGTTCCGCCGAGCATCCCCCCGGGCGGCAGCTCCGAAGGCTGCACGATGACGAAACCCCGGCCGGAGAAGGCCAGCGTGATCCCCTCCCCGGTACTGCGTCCGATGAACCGGCCCAGCCCGAAGGAATCGTTGCGCTTCACCCCGGTCTGCAGACTGGAGGACCAGGCGATGGCCGCCTGCGGATCGGCGTAGGTGGGCTGATCGACATTGAGCACGACCGGACTGCCGTGACTGGTGATGGCGATCCGGCCCCGGCCGCTGAACACACAGTTGAACAGGCCGGCGTTACTGGCGAATCCGGCCGCGCCCTGCACCATCCGGATGTCGTAACCCAGTGTCGGATCGAAGGCGAGCACATTCGACCCGTTGATGGTGAGTCCGTCGGTGCCGTCGAGATCGATGATGTGCACATCGGCCGCACCGTTGGCGACGAAGAGATCGCCCCGTCCGGAAACCTTCATCAAGGGCACGCCCTCACCGGTGAGCCGCTGCTGGATCGCGCGGCCGATACCACCGGAACCGAGCGCCTGGAATTGCAGCTCACCCTGATACGCGACCATGGACCCGGACTGGACGAGCGTTTCCCCGTTCACGCCGACCTTGATCATCTTGCTGCCCTGCTTCTGGATGCCCATTCCGGACACCTCGGCATGACGCGGGTCGAACAGCTCGCTGTGCATCGGCTGAGCTCCTTGTTGAGAAGAATGAGCGGGAATATGCGGGACGGGAACGGGAGGCGGGGCGCCCGGCGATGGATACGGCTGCTGCGGGACCGGGTAACCGGGCCCCGGCGGCGGATATCCGGCAGCCGGAGGTGCGGCGGGATACCCGGGTTGCGCCTGACCGTGCGGCACCGGTGGCGGGAAACCCTGCTGCTGCGGGAAACCATGCTGCGGCGGCGGCGAATACTGCTGTCCGGCAATCGGATTCGCGACCATCGTGGGATCGGTACGCGATGACGACGGCGGCACGGGTTGCACCGGTTCGTCATCGACATTCACCCCGAAATCGGTGGCGATACCCGCCAGCCCGTTGTCGTACCCCTGCCCGACGGCCCGCACCTTCCACGCGCCCGCCCGGCGATAGATCTCCACACACACCACGGCCGTCTCGGTGCTCAACTTCGACACCGGGAAGGTGAGCGTGCCCTGCGGACCGGCGATCGTCGCGGTCAGCGACCCCACCGAACCGAACGTCGGCGGGCCGCTACCGTCCAGGCTCGCGGTCACCACGACCTTGTCGATATCGGGGGGAAGCGCGGGAGTCTGCACATCGACCGCATCACCACCCCCCTGCCCGTGCCGGTAGGTCACCCCCGGACCGACCGGCTGATTGAAGAAGACGAAATCGCCGTCGGATCTCACCTTTCCACCAGCGGCGAGCAACAGCGCCGAAACGTCCACCGGCGCGGAGCAGGTCACCGTCACCGTCAGCCGATCCCCCGGCGCGGGCCGGTTCTCCCCCGGAGCGAGCGCGGTCATCGCATCCCACCCCGGATCCACACATACCGGACCGGCTCTCCACCGGCCCCCCGAATGATCCGGCCCCCGGCCTTCCATCCGCACGACTTCTGATCCACACCGACGAGTCTGACCGATACCGCCCACACCGCGCCACCTCAGCGTTCGACGTGATCTCCGACAAATACACCGACTCCGGCGAAACACCCGGCCCGCCGCCACCGATCAATGGGTTGACCGCCGACGGAACCTGAGAATTTTCACAGCCGCAGCACAGCCAACGGCCAGACCACGGCGGCATCCTGGAATCGGACGAGCGGAACTCGGCATCAGGGAGGAACCCATGGTGGACTTCGAGATCACCGGCACCACCGTCACTGTTCACGTCCGCGGCGCACATCGAGTGCTCTCGCTGACCGACCACATCACCTTCGACCTCGCGAACATCACAGCCGTCGAACCGGCCGAAATCGATCGCCGCCCACCCTGGGTGCGCGCACCCGGAACCTTCTTCCCGGGCGCCATCGCCGCGGGCACATTCCGCGGTAAAGGCCGGAAAGAATTCTGGGACACCCTCTTCGGCGGCAACGCCGTCCGCATCGACCTCCGCGGAACCGACTACACCCGCCTGGTCGTCGACGTGGACGAT
>JABFXT010000749.1 GCA_013361595.1 Nocardia sp.
GGGTCGGGGCCCTATTAACCCCGGTTCTTCACTCCTGCGCTCAGTCGCTGCGCTCCTTCGCTACGTCGCTCCAGAACCGGGGCGGGCCCCGAGCACGGATGCCGACTGTCCGGAGTGGGCAGGAAGCGCGTGCGCGTTTGCTTCGGTCAACCGGTGACCGCATCCGATCGGGCACCCTGCCGCACACCCATCAGCGGGGCACTCGCGGGAGTTTCAGGCCCGCGGAGGCGACGAGCTCGCGCATCACTTCGGTCACGCCGCCACCGAAAGTCACCACCACGTTCTGCTTCGTCCGCCGATCGAGCCAGGTGAGCAGTTCGGCCGTGGCGGGTTCGGACGAGTCACCGAAGCGGCCGACGACCTCCTCGGCCAGCCGGCCCGCCTCCTGGAGCGATTCGGTGGAGAAGATCTTGGTCGCCGAAGCGTCCGCGATGACCTGCGACGGATCGATGTCCGGATCGTCGGCGGTGGCGGCCACCTGCCAGTTCAGCAGTTCGTTCAGCCTGGTCATGGCGTGGATCCGGCCCAGTGCCCGGCGCGCGTCGGGATCGTCGAGGACGCCCCGCGGGCGGGCCCAGTCGCGGACCCGGTCGTAGAGCTGTTCGATCTTGCCGGACGGTCCCAGGCTGACCCGCTCGTGATTGAGCTGGGTGGTGATCAGCCGCCAGCCCTTGTTCTCCTCCCCGACCAGCATGTTCGCCGGAACCTTGACGCTGTCGAAGTAGGTGGCGTTGGTGTGGTGGGCACCGTCGGCGGTGATGATCGGAGTCCAGGAGTAGCCCGGGTCCTTCGTATCCGCGATCAGGATGGTGATCGCGCGGTGCCGGTCCGCCACCGGGCCGGTCCGGCAGGCCAGCCAGATGTAGTCGGCCTCGTGCGCACCGGTGGTGAAGATCTTCTGGCCGTTGACGATCCAATCGCCGGAATCGTCCCTGGACGCGCTGGTGCGCAGCGCCGCCAGGTCGGTACCGGCTTCCGGTTCGGAGTACCCGATGGCGAAATGGATATCGCCGGCCAGGATCCCCGGCAGGAATTTCTCTTTCTGCTCCGGTGTCCCGTCCTGCTGCAGCGTCGGGCCGACGGTCAGCAACGTGACCAGCGGCAGCGGGACATCGGCCCGGGAGGCCTCGTTGTAGAAGATCTGCTGTTCGACCGGGCCGAAACCCTGGCCGCCGTATTCCTTGGGCCAGCCGACACCCAGCCAGCCGTCGCGGCCCATCCGGCGCACCACCTCGCGGTAGGCGTCACCGTGCCGGTTGACCGACATCTCGGCGGACTCCTCCGGCGTGACGAGTTCGGCGAAGTAGGCGCGCAGGTCGTCGCGTAGTTTGTGTTGTTCGCTGGTCAGATCGATGAACACCCTGCCCCCAATCGTTCGAGCCGCAAGTCGGCGCCGCCCAGCCAGCGGGCGAGGTCCTTGGACTGTGAGTAGTAGCGATGCATGGAGTGGGTGACATCCACTCCGATACCGCCGTGCAGGTGATGACATTTCTGCATGGCACGCGGCAGTTCCGCGGCCACAGTGTAGGCGAGCACGTTCAGATCGTCGTCGATCCGCCGCTGCCGCTCCGGATTCGAATCATCTTGTCCGAGAGCCCAATTGACTGCGACCGCCGCCACATGCAGTGTCCGGGACACCACGTAGAGGTCGGCGATCTGCTGGGCCACCGCCTGGAACTCGGCGAGCGGCCGGTTGAACTGGTGCCGCGTGCCCACGTGGGCGGCGGTCAATTTCACCGCACCCGAGAGCAATCCGTCGGCCGCCGCGCCGATGGCGGCGAGGACGAACCGGTGCAGCCGCGGACCCGCGTCCGGCAGCCACCGTTCGGCGGGTACCACGATCCCGTCCAGTTTCACCGAGAACTCCGCGAGTTCCCCGGAAATCGAGGAGGGGGTGAGTGCGAGCCCCGGCGCGGCCGCATCGACCAGGGCGACCCCGGAATCCGTGGTCACCAGCAGCCAGCGCGCCTGATCCGCGCACGGTACGGCCACTTTGTAGCCGGTGATCCGCACCTCGTCGCCGATCACCTCGGCCTTGGTGGTGGGTTCGGTGGTCAGTGGGGCTCCGGGTTCGCTGATGGCGGCGGTGAGTACCGCGCCCTCGGCCACTGCCGGGAACACCTCCGCGGCCACCGCCTCGGATACCGCCCCCAGCAGGGGCAGCACTCCGAAGCCCAGGGTGGGTAGTGCCGGTGCCGCCACCGCGTCGGTGGCCAGTTCCGTCAGCAGCACCGATACGGCGTCGATACCCATATCGTCGCCGCCGTACTGCTCCGGTAGCGCTACCGACAGCAGGCCGGTAGCCACCAGTTTCGGCCAGAGTCCGGCGTCGCGCGCCGCCTCCCGCACCAGGAGTCCCACGACGACCACGGCCCCCGCCTCCTGGGCCTCGTCTCGGTTGAAGTCCACGTTCTGCTCTCCAGTCGTCGCACGTATCAGGCGTACCTCCGCATTCGCTCCGGCCGGCCCGGATCGCGGATGGGCTACGCCCAGCAGGTCAAATCAACCGGCCGCGTCGCGGGGTAGGCCGAGAATCCGCTCGGCTGCCACGGTCAACAGGATCTGCTCGGTGCCACCCGCGATCGACAGACAGCGGGTGAGCAGGAATTCCGAGGTGTCCTCGGTCGTTCGCGCGCCGGTCGCGCCGGCCACTTCGACGGCGAACTCGGCGACCGCCTGCCGATGCCGCACGCCCACGAGTTTGCGCACGCTGCTCTGCGCGCCGGGATCGGCGCCGGCCAGGATCCGGACCGCCGCGCGCTGTTCGAGCAGCAGCCCGGCGATGGCATCGGCGACGAAACCGCCCAGCCGATCGTTCAGCAGCTCCGACCCGCGACCGGTGGCCGGTAGTTTGGCGATCAGTTCCTCGAGCGCCGGCCCGATCCCGTTACCGCTCATCGCGACCCGTTCGGCGGACAGGGTCGCGCGGGCGATCTTCCAGCCGTTGCCCAGCGCGCCGACCACACAGTCGTCGGGAACGAAGACCCCGTCCAGGAAGACCTCGCTGAACCGGGCCTCCCCGGTGATCTGCACCAGCGGCCGGATATCGATCCCGGCACTGCGCATATCGACCAGGAAATAGCTGATGCCCTTGTGCTTGGGCGCGCTCGCGTCGGTACGGGCCAGGCAGATGGCCCAGTTGGCTTCTTTCGCCAGTGAGGTCCACACCTTCTGACCGTTGAGTATCCAACCGCCCTCGGTGCGTTCGGCGGTGGTGCGCAGTGCCGCCAGATCCGAACCGGCGCCCGGTTCGCTGAACAGCTGGCACCAGACCACCTCGCCGCGCAGGGTCGGCCAGGCGAAACGTTCGATCTGCTCGGGGGTGCCGTGCTGCAGCAGGGTCGGCACGGCCCAGCCGCCGATGGTGAGATCGGGAACGGTCAGCCCGGCCCGCCGCAGTTCCTCGGAGATGACCAGCCCGGCCATCGGATCCGCGCCGCGACCGTAGGGCGCGGGCCAATGCGGCATTATCAGCCCGGCGTCGGCCAGCGCACCGCGCTGTTCGTCACCCGGCAGCGCCGCGATCCGCGCCACCTCGGCGGCGAGTTCGCCGGTGGCCACTTCGGTATCGGTCTCGCCGCCGACCAGTGCCGCGTCGGCGAAGACCCGGTCGGCGCCGGTGGTGCGCCGCGCACCGGCCCGGGTGAGTTCGGTGACGCGGGCCCGCCAGTGGGCACCGCCGCCGAGCAGCTGACGCAGCGCCGTCGCCCGGCGCAGGTACAGGTGTGCGTCGTGTTCCCAGGTGAAGCCGATACCGCCGAGTACCTGGATGCAGTCCTTCGCGGTTTCCACCGCGGCGTCCAGACTGATGGTGGCGGCGATCGCGGCCGCGATCGGCAGTTCGGACCCGCCGGAGTCCACGGCGGCCGCGGCGTCGGCGGCCACCGACCGGATGAGTTCGGTGCGGCACAGCATCCACGCGCAGATGTGTTTGACCGCCTGGAACGACCCGATTTTGCGCCCGAACTGTTCGCGCACCTTCGCGTACTCGACCGCCGTGGACAGGCACCAGCCCGTCACGCCCGCCAGCTCGGCCACGAACAACGCCACCAGCAGGTCTTCCACCGCGTATCCGGGCGCGAACACCGCGTCCGGGTCGACCTGTACGCCGGTACAGCGCACCCGGGCCAGCGAAGTGGTGAGATCGAGGGGTTCCAGGGCTTCGAGTTGCAGTCCGGGCGTATCGGGCCCGAGCAGGCACCAGCGCCGACCGTCCGCGGTGTCCACCGGCACCAGCACCGCTGTCCCGGGGGCGGCGCCGAGCACCGATTCCCAGGTCCCGCTGAGGGACCCGGCGCTGTCGAGCACCGGACCACCGGGCGCGGACTCCGCTCCGCCGACCGTGTCCAGCGCGACCCCGCAGGGCTGCTCCTCCGGTAACCGCCCGCCCGTCACCAGCCCGGCTTCGGCGCTGGTCAGCAGGGGGCCGCCGTCCATGTCGTGCGCCGCCTGTTCGATGAATACGGCCAGATCGGAGACCGATCCGCCCGCGCCGCCCGCGTCCTCGGCCACCGCCACCCGGAAGATTCCGAGATCGGTCAGCGTTGGCCAGTACGTACGCCAGAAGTCGGTCGCGTCGGCCCGCATTGTTGCAATCGGTTGCGCCGCTGCTGCCCACCCGCTCATCGACTGTTGAACGGCTTTATGCTCGTCAGTGGTGGCGATGGTCACAGTCCATACCGCCTTTCCGGCGTGACTCCCACACCTAGAACATGTTCTAATATCCTCGGCGGGCGGAAGTCAAGAGACGCACCCACCGCATCGCCGCACGCGCTAACGTCCGCGATACGTCACGGAAAGGACTTCACTCCATGGCCAGCCCCTCCCGTTCCCAGCCCGGCGATTCGGGTGCGGCCGCCGCCCCCGTCACCACGCTGCGGGAGGACGAACTGAGCTCCGCGGCGCAACGCGAACGTCGTAAGCGGATCCTGGACGCGACCCTCGCGCTCGCCTCCAAGGGTGGTTACGACGCGGTGCAGATGCGCGCGGTGGCCGAACGGGCCGATGTCGCGGTGGGCACCCTGTACCGGTACTTCCCGTCCAAAGTGCACCTGCTGGTCTCGGCGCTGGCTCGGGAGTTCGAGCAATTCGAGGGCAAACGCAAACCGCTCGCCGGCCAGTCGCCGGAGGAGCGCATGCACGCGCTGCTCTCCCAGATCACCCGGATGATGCAGCGCGATCCGCTGCTCACCGAGGCCATGACCCGTGCGTTCATGTTCGCCGACGCATCGGCCGCCGCCGAGGTCGACCGGGTCGGCAAGGTGATGGACCGGGTGTTCGCCCGGGCCATGAACGACGGTGAACCCACCGATCGCCAGCTCGCCATCGCCCGCGTCATCAGCGATGTGTGGTTGTCGAATCTGGTCGCCTGGCTCACCCGTCGCGCATCCGCGACCGATGTCTCCGAACGGCTCGAACTGACCGTCGACCTCCTGCTCGGCAAACGCGCCTGAGATCCCGCACGCCGGTCCGCCCGCGTCCGGCCACGGCTGTCGGCGCCCCGGTTGCCGATTACGGTGGCCCCCGGCGGTATCCAGGCGTTCGCTACCGGCTCGGACACCACGCCCACCGACACGAATCGCACGTTCACCGGCGCCGCGCGCCTGGGTCACCTGCCCGCACTTCCCGCCGAATCGGATCGGCGAACGTGACACAGTATTGTCATGCGCGCCCCCTCTTAACGAAAACTCCGATCAATAGGTTGGATGTGTGAGCGCACAGGATCTGCCACTGGAACTCCGCCGAGCGCTGTCGACGGTCGCGCGCGTGCCTCGACTGCTCGTCGCATCGGACTACGACGGGACACTCGCTCCCATCGTCTCCGATCCGGCCAAGGCGTACCCGCACGGAGAATCCGTGCGGGCATTACGCGCGCTGGCTGGGCTTTCCGGCACCACGGCGGCCGTCATATCCGGCAGAGCGCTGCGTGATCTCGCCGCGCTGTCCCGACTTCCGGTCGAAGTGCAGTTGATCGGTAGCCACGGCTCGGAATTCGATGTGGGCTTCGTGCACGCCATCGACAACGATGCCAGGCAGTTGCTGACCGAAGTGATAACCGCCCTGAACAAGATCGCCGCGGACCATCCCGGCGTCTCGGTGGAGACCAAACCCGCGAGCGTCGCGCTGCATGTGCGCAATGCCGCTCCCGAGGTCGGTCGCCGCGCACTCGGCCAGGCCCGCCAGGGTCCGGCCTGCTGGGTCGGTGTTCAGGTCACCGAGGGCAAGGCCGTGATCGAGCTGGCCGTGGTGCCCACCGACAAGGGTTCGGCCCTCAGCACGGTCCGCCATCAGGAGAGCGCGTCGGCGGCGGTGTTCTTCGGTGACGACGTCACCGACGAGAAAGCCTTCCGCGCGCTGACCGGACCCGATATCGGTATCAAGGTCGGCGAGGGCGAATCGCTGGCCAAATACCGCGTCGACAGCACCGAAGCCGTCTCGCACGCGCTGGCCTTCCTGCTCGAGGAACGCCGCACCTGGCTGGCCGGCGCCAGCGCGCCCCGGATCGAACGGCTGACCATGCTGGCCAGCCCGCGTTCGGTCGCGCTGGTCACCCCCGACGCCACCGTCACCTGGTTCTGCCATCCGGAACCGGATTCGGCCGCCGTCTTCGCCCACCTGCTGGGCGGTATGGACGCCGGCCACTTCTCGGTGGCGCCCCAGCGGCCGGGCCTGCCGCTTTCCCAGCGATACGTCGACGGCACCATGACCGTCGAGACCCGCTGGGCGAAACTGCAGGTCACCGACTATCTCCCGCATGATGTCGACCCCGACCGCACCGATCTCACCCGGGTGATCACCGGCTCGGCCCCCGCCGAGGTCACCTTCGCCCCGCGACCGGAATTCGGACAGGTTCCGGTGTCGATCCAGGTGGAGGCCGACGGGCTGCGCGTCTGGGGTACCAACGACCCCGTCGTCCTGCGCTCCCCCGGCGTCCAGTGGCAGATCCACAGCGACGGCGCCCACGATTCGGCCACCGCCGTCGTGGACCCGTCCGACGGCCCCGTCGTACTGGAACTGCGTTGCGGGACAAACGATCTGGCCCCGGCCGCCACCGGCGAGGCCGAACGGCGGCGGATCGCCGAACTGTACTGGTCGGAATGGGCGGTCGGCCTGGAGCTGCCCGCGCTCAAACCCGATCTGATGAAACGGTCCGCGCTCACGCTGCGCGGACTGGTGCACGCGCCGTCGGGATCGATCCTGGCCGCGGCGACCACTTCGCTGCCCGAGGATATCGGCGGTGTCCGCAACTGGGACTACCGCTACTGCTGGCTGCGCGATGCCGCGCTCACCGCCAGCGCGCTGGTCTCGCTGGGGTCGCTCGGCGAGGCGGAACAATATCTGGAATGGGTGCACCGGGTGCTGGAAACCCTGCCCGGTCCCGAACGCCTGCATCCGCTCTACACCATCTACGGCGAAACCCTGCCGCCGGAAGCCGTGATCGACCAGCTGCCCGGCTATGCCGGATCCCGCCCGGTCCGCATCGGCAACGCGGCGAATATGCAGGTCCAGCTGGATGTTTTCGGCCCGATCGTGGACCTCATCACCAGCCTGGCCCATGCCCGCGAGAAGCAGGGCACCACCGACCCGCGCAAGGTACTGCCCGACGCGGACTGGGAACTGGTGCATGCCATGGTCTCCGCGGTGCAGCGTCGCTGGACCGAACCCGACCACGGTATCTGGGAGATCCGCGGCAATCCCCGCCACCACGTCTACTCCAAGGTGATGGGCTGGCTCACGATCGACCGCGCACTCACGCTCGCGGAGAAATTCGATCGCCCGGTCGACGCCGATTGGGCACCGCTGCGCGAGACCATCGCCGCCGAGGTCAAGGCCAAGGGCTGGAACGACGAAGTCCAGTCCTACACCGCCGCCTATGACGGCATCGACCTGGACGCGGCCACCCTGCACATCGGGCTCAGCGGTCTCATCGACCCCACCGATCCGCGGTTCGCCGCCACGGTGGTGGCCACCGAAGCCGAACTGCGCAGTGGGTCGACGGTCTACCGCTACCACCACGACGACGGTCTGCCCGGCGGCGAGGGCGGTTTCCATCTGTGTGCGGCCTGGCTGGTGGAGGCCTATCTGCTCATCGGAAAACGCTCCGACGCCGAAGCGCTGTTCGCCCAGCTGGTGGACGTGGCCGGGCCCACCGGCCTGCTGAGCGAGGAATACGATCCGGTCGCCGAACGGTCCCTGGGCAACCATCCCCAGGCCTACAGCCACCTGGGCCTGCTGCGCTGCGCGCAGTTGCTCGGCAAATAGCACCATCGCTCGTCAGCGAGTATCGGGCCGCCCGGATCCCCGGGCGGCCCGATCTGTTCGAGCGGGGTTGCCGAGGTCGGGCGGGGTTTTCCTCGTGAAGGTGGGGTTGGGGTTGCCTTCGACGGGGCGGGTTGCGGAAGTCGGGGTTGCGGGGTTACCGGTGAAGGTCGAAGTTACGGGGTTACCCGCGAAGGTCGAGGTGGGGTCGCTCGCGAAGGTGAGGGGGTGGGCCTGCTCGTAAAGGTGCTGTGTTTTTGGCGCGCTGGCGCGCGGGGTTGAGGCTGTGTTTTCGGCGCCGCCTGCGGCGGCGCGGGGTTGAGGCCCCCTTGGTCTCGCCGTTCAGGCCTCGAGACTCGCGCTTCGCGCATGCGCTTCGAGGCCTGAACGGCGAGAC
>JABFXT010000210.1 GCA_013361595.1 Nocardia sp.
ACATCATGCGGTTCGGCGCCACTCCGGCCGAAGCGGCCGCGGGACCGATGACCCGGCTGCTCGACGCCGGGTTCCGGCAATCGGTGTGGATGATCCTGGACACCTTGGGATTCACCGGATCCCCGGAGATCCGGACGAAGCACGAGACGGCCGTCGCGACCGCGCCGATCGACTCACCCATCGGCGTCATCGAACCCGGACAGGTCGCCGGTCAGCGCTTCCACTGGGAGGCGGTGGCCGGCGGCGAGACCGTCGTCCGGATCGGGGTCAACTGGTTGATGGGCCAGCAGCATCTCGACCCACCCTGGACCCTCGGCGCGGAAGGCGAACGCTTCGAGATCGAGATCGACGGCGACCCGGGCACTTTCGTGACCATCCGGGGCTGGCAGCCCGAACCCGGCGATCCACCGGGAGCCAAGAATCCGGGTATCGCCGCGACGGCGGCGCACTGCGTCAACTCGGTGCCGTATGTGTGCGCGGCCGAACCCGGCATCCGGACTTCGGTCGATCTGCCGATGGTGGCCGGGCGGGCCCATCCCAGGTTCACGCAGGGGCCGGCCTGAGCATCGGGATCAGGTGCGGCGCAGCGCCAGGACCGGGATGGTACGGAACCCGGCCGCCTTCTGCTCGTATTCGGCGAATCCCGGATAGCGGCGGGCCTGTTCGCCGTAGATCCGGTCGCGTTCGGTCCCGGCCAGTTCGGCCACGGTGACCTCGTAGGTCTCGGTGCCACGCTCGACCGTGGCCCGCCCGGCGGCGGTGAGATTGTGGTACCAATCGGGATTCGTGGGCGCTCCGGCCTTGCTGGCGAATACGTAGACCAGGTCCTCGGGTGCCTGTTCGTCGGCCATGTACATCATCGGCGTCACCGATTCGCGGCCGGTACGCCGGCCGCGATGATGCACCAGTGCCATCGGCGCACCCTCGAACGGCCCACCGACCCGGCCCTCGTTGGCCCGGAATTCCGCGATGATCCCGTCGTTCCAGTCGTCTGCCATACCCGGCATTATCCAGGGGGACACCGGCGGTACCCGTACCGCTGGTCGCGCGGCGGGTCATCGCGGCGCTGGGATCGGCGCCTGTCGTCGCTCGATCGACCGAACCGGACCTCTCGATGGGTGTGCTCACCGACGAGGGGGCGCGTGCGCTGCCGGCCGGTCAGCCGCTGACCCACCTGCGCAGCCTCGACCTGCACCACAACTATCTCGGCGACGAGATGAGCACTCGGATACGGGATGTGCCGGCACCCGCCGGGGTCCGGCTCGATCTGGACCCCGGCGGTGCCCGCGAGTACGTGCACGGCGAGGAGGTGCGGCGCTACGTCTCGGTCTCGGAGTGACGGGTCGCCGATCGACTGCCCGTCAGGCGGCTACCGCAGGCACAGCGGCGCGAGATCGTCGCGGCCGCCGGTGGTGGGCGAAATGAGGTACATACACGGCGACTGCCCGGCCGCCGTGATGGCGGACTTCACCTGATCCCAGGTCGGCGCGTCCAACGCGGCCGAGCGGGAGAGCACGAAACCGGACAACCGGGTGGGATCGGTGACCAGCGCCCACGAGTAGTCGGGCGCGAGGGCGGTGACGATGTAGTTCGTCGGTCCGTCGAGCATGTCCTGACCCGGCACTCCGGGGAAGCTGACGTGCAACTGCGCTCCCGTCACCGGGTCGTTGACCTTCGCGGTACCGCGGATCTCGTTCGTCCCGCCCGACCACGTGGTGCACCAGTTGTGTACGGCGACATTGCCCTGTGGATCGAGGTTGTATTCCGCGCGGGTGTCGCGGGCGCATTCGAGATTGAACGGCTGAGGTACCGCGGCGAGCTGGTTCCAGACACCGAGGTACCTGGTCAGGTCCAGCGACGGTACCGGGGCGGGCCCGGGAGGCAGTGCCGGTTGGGCGATCGCGCCGGCGCCGGAGGCGAGGGCACCGAAGGTCATGAGGGCGGCCACCAGGCCGACCGTCCGGCGGACTGCGCGATGTGCTGTCACGGGAAACTCCTCGCGTTCGGCTGTGTGTGACCACTTTAACCCATATAGATGCATAATCGATGCGTACCCGTTCGGCTCAGGAGGATCGATGGTAGCTATGGGATTCGCCCGATTCATGGGAGCGGCCACGGCGTGTTACGGACTCGCGGTGGCCGTTCGCCCCGCCCTGCTGTTGCGGCCGTGCGGCTGGGACGACGCCGATCCCGGCCGCCGCGCCCTGGCACGCACCACCGCCTGCCGCGATCTGGCCTCCGGCCTCGGTATGGCGCTGGCCCCGACTCCCGCGGCCCTGCGGGTCGCCACCGGCTGCCGGGTCCTCGCCGATTTCTCCGATGCCGGAGTCCTCGCCGTGGCGCTGCGCGGGCGGCCGCAACGGACCAAAGCCGTCGCGGTGGCCACCGGCTGGGGTCTGCTGTGCGGTGCGGCGGGCCTGACCGCGACGAGAACGCGATGAGCACCGCACGGCACGACTTCCCACGCCGATCTTGCGGGTCGGCCCGGGACCGC